>JASHSY010000213.1 GCA_030040825.1 Xanthobacteraceae bacterium | reverse complement strand
GTTCGCCAATCCGCGCATCCGCGTGGTGCCACGGCCGAAGAAAGACGACTCCGCGGAAGTCTATGTCGGGGACGAATTCGTCGGCGTCCTATTTGTCGACGACGAGGACGACGAGCGCTCATACAATTTCCAGATGGCGATCCTCGGCACCGATCTGGACTAAAATTTCCCGCCGCGATCCCGCTACTTCGCCGGATGCACTTGCGCGATCAACCGGTCGAAACCGGCGGCGAGCTGGCGCCAGTCTTGCAGCCATTCGCGCGGAAACCGTAGCGTAATCTCAATCGCGCCGAGCGCTCGCTCATGGATGCAGGTGCCGGGGACGGTGCGGACCGGACGTGAACAGCGGGCAAAGAACTGTTCGGGCTTTTCGGCGAGATAGACCAGGTCTTCGCCCTCGTAGGGCGTGCCGGCGCGGAACGGCAAAATGGCAAGTCCGTCGGGGCCGGCGGTGGCTTCAGACTCGATGTAACGCGGATAGATCGTGCGCAGCCGCGCGTCCGGATTGAGTACGGAACCGAGCGGAGCGATGCTGACGAAGAGGCGCTTATCGCTGGTCGGCACCGGCAACACCTCGTCGTCACCGGCGATGACCGGTTTGGCGATGTCGCTATCGCCATCGGGCGGCTTCAGCGAGGGCCACAGAAACACCAGATCGATGCGCTCATGCTCGCCGGGATGACGCTGCACTGGTACGCGGATTGCTGCGGGCGGCAGATCGAACAGCACGCCTGCGACAGTGATCGGTATGGACGGGGCATCGAGCGGGATCGGCTTTTCCGGCCAGGACGGCCACAGCACGTAGGATACGAAAGTCGCCGCCGCGGCGATCATGACGGCAAAAAGTGCCAGCGGTAGCAGCAAGCTACGCGGTTTGCGTTCGCCGTCATGGGAATAGGTGTGTGCCGTCATTGATGGTGCGCGTTCGCGAATCAACCGCGAGTATGCCATGAGCCCAACGGCACGCCTGTTAACCCTTTCTTAAGCAATCCGTGGCGGCCAGCCGCCGGCTCCGGCAAGTCATTCGGAAAACCGGAGGCGTTCGATATGTTCGAGGGCGTGTGGCCGGCTCTGTCGCCGGATGTGGTCAATTCCTTCTTTGCGCTCGCTTTCGGTTTCGGTGTGGCGGGCTTGATCGCCTCATCCTATCGCCTTTACGGCGAACATTTCCCAAGCTTCCGCCTGCTGGAAGTAGGCCCGATGGCGGCGCGCTTTGCTGCCGTACCGCTGCTGATCTTTTGCGCGCCGTTTCTGATCATGCGCAACACGCTGCTCGGCAGGCGCATCGAGCGCCGTCCGGCCGAACTTGTCATGGTCGCGACCGTTATCGCCGGATTGTGGAGCTTGATGTCCGGGAGTGTCGTGCTGGTGGCGCTTCAAGCACTGCTCAGCGTCTGAAATGTTCAATGCCGGACTTGATCCGGCAATCCATCCTGCCGTGCCGTTCCTCAAGTCTGCGTAGCTTGCTTGAGTGCCATCGATCGCGGATGCTCAGTATGGATGCGCAGGGCACAGGCGAGCCTGTGCCCGCGCATGACGATGGGAAAAGGCATGATCTACGAACTCGACGGGCAGAAACCGGATTTGCCGGAGGAGGGCCGTTACTGGATCGCGCCCAGCGCTTCGGTGATCGGCAAGGTGCGGCTCAATACCGATTGCAGCGTGTGGTTCGGCGCGGTGCTGCGCGGCGACAATGAGTGGATTGAACTCGGCGAGCGGTCGCAAATCCAGGATAATTCTACGCTGCACACTGATCCTGGCTTTCCGCTCAGCATCGGATCCGATTGCGTGATCGGCCACAACGTCATCCTGCACGGCTGCACCATCGGTCCGCGCGCGCTGATCGGCATGGGCGCGATTGTGCTCAACGGTGCGCGCATTGGTGCCGGCTGTCTGGTCGGGGCCGGCGCGCTGGTCACGGAAGGCAAGGAATTTCCGGAAAAGTCGCTGATCGTTGGCTCTCCGGCGCGCGCCATCCGTACACTCGACGCCGCCGCGGCTGCCGCAATTGCCGCCGGCGCCGATATTTATGTCCGCAATTTCAAGAAATACGCCAAAGGATTGAAGCCGGCGGGCTGATGTCCGGCTTTACCGCTACTTCGCCTCGGCAGTTTCCGGCTGGCCAGGTGCGCCCGGCGAGCCGGCAATCCGTACTTTGTCGCCCGTGGCGATGCCATCCGGCGGGTTGATCACGACGCGATCGTCGGCGGTGATACCGGAAGCGATTTCGACCTCGTTGCCCAAATCGCGGGCGATCGTGATCTCTTTGAGGTGGATACGGCGGTCATCGCCGACGGTGGCGACGTGCAATCCGTTCTGATTGAAAATCAGCGCGCTTGCCGGGACGTCGATGGCGATTTGCGGATGCGGCAGATCGAAGGTGACGGTGGTGAAGTCGCCGGTCATCAGCCGGTTGTGAGAATTGTCGACGACAAGCTGGATGCGGGTCGTGCCCGAGGCGATTTCAACCGCCTGCGCCGAGGCCTCGACCGTCGCCGGAAAAGTCCGGCCGGGATATTCCGGCACCGTGATCTGCGCCTTGGTCCCGATCGGGATTTCAGGCACGTAGCTTTGCGGCACGCTCACGTAGACGCGGAGCTTGTTGGTCTGCGAAACGACGAACAGCGGCGGGCCGCCACCGGCGCCCGCGTTGATCAGGGCGCCGATGTCGGTCGTGCGCGCGGTCACCAGGCCGTCGAACGGTGCGACGATGTGTTTATATTGCTCGAGCACGCGCAGGCGATCGAGATTGGCTTGTGCGGCACGCACGAGGCCCTGTTTGTTGGAGGCGTCGGCGGCGCGCTGATCGAGGTCCTGCTGGGATATGGCCAAGGTCGTGATCAGTGATTGGCCGCGCTTAAGCGTCATATCGGCAAGCACCGAATTGGCCTTGGCGCTGGCCAGAGTGGCTTCGGCCTGCATGATCTGCTGGTCAAGGTCGGGCGCGTCGATCTCAGCGAGGAGATCGCCGGCTTTGACCGGCGTGCCGATGTCGGCCTTCCATTCCTTCACGTAGCCGGAGACGCGCGCATAAATCTGCGCCTGCGTGTAGGCTTCCAGCCGGCCCGGCAGGCTAAAGGGCGTGGTCTTGCCGCGAGTATCCGGCAGCGCCACGGCGACGACCGGCACCGCCTGGGCTTCGGTCCACTCTTGCAGTTTGGCGTCGGCGATTTTGCGCGTCGTGATACCTGTGACGACGATGACGAGGCCGACAGCTGCCACCGAAACAGCGGCAATCGTCAGTCCGCGGCGCGATAGCACGGGGGGGCCGGATTTATCAGGCAACATGCGGCTCTCCGAACGTGCGTTCACCCAGCGAGCCGCGACGTTGATGAATGATGCTGAACACCACAGGCACGAATATCAGAGTTGCCACCGTAGCAAAACTAAGGCCGCCGATCACGGCGCGGCCAAGCGGCGCATTTTGCTCGCCGGCTTCGCCCAAACCAAGCGCCATCGGCAGCATGCCGATGATCATGGCCAGTGCCGTCATGACGACCGGCCGCAAACGGACGAAACCGGCCTCGATCGCAGCCGCGACCGCGTCGCCATGTTCCTCCAGCCGTTCTCTGGCGAAGCTGATGACAAGTACGCTGTTTGCAGTAGCCACTCCCATACACATGATGGCGCCGGTCAATGCCGGAACCGACAGCGTGGTGTGGGTGGCGAACAGGATCCACACAATTCCGGCGAGCGCGGCCGGCAGTGCGGTGATGATCACAAACGGATCGGTCCAGGATTGGAAGTTGACCACGATCAGCAGATAGATGAGCACAACCGCGGCAAGCAGGCCGTAGAACAAGCCGGAAAACGAATCGTTCATGGTCTGCACTTGACCGAGCATGGCAACCGTCGCCGACTTCGGCGCTTGCTTTGCGGTTTCGTTCAAAATCTTCTGCACGTCGGCGGCTACGGCGCCGAGGTCACGGTCCTGGGCAGTGGCATAGATCTGGATCATGGGCTGAATGTTGTACTGCGAATAAACTGCAGGCAGCGCCGAGCGTTTGATGTCGGCAATGGCCCCCAGCGTCTGTGGTGGCGCGCCCGACGCGGTAATCGGCAGGTTGCGCAGCGCATCCAGTGAATCGACCTGGTACTGCGGCGTCTGCATGACGATCGAATAGTTCACCCCGTTCTTGGGATTGAGCCAGAAGGTCGGCTGCACCTGACTTGAACCGGCCAGATTGACCACCATGCTGTTGGTCACGTCGCGCTCGCTGACGCCGACATATTGCGCCCGCGTGCGGTCGACGTTGACGTCAAACGTCGGCAAATTGAGCGATTGCTGGATACGCGCATCGACCAAGCCGGGAATGTAGCGCAGGCGCCGCAGCACTTCCTCGGCGTAGGCAAAATTTTGCTCGAGCTGCGGGCCGCGAATTTGCACCTCGATCGGAGCCGGCGCGCCGAAATTGAGGATTTGGCTGATGATGTCGGCCGGCAAGAACGAAAAGGTCGTGCCCGGGAAGCGGGCAGGGAGCTCTTCGCGCAGCATTCGGACGTATTCCTTCGTCGGCCGATGGCCGTCGGCGAGCTTGATCTGGACTTCGCCGTCCTGCGTGCCGATCGTGCCGGTATTGTTGTATGTTTTGTTGATGCTGCTGATCGGGAAGCCGATGTTGTCGACGACAGTCTCGTATTCGCGCGGCGGAATGATCTCGCGGATGGCTTTCTCGATTTCGGCGAATTGGCGCGCGGTCTCCTCGACGCGCATGCCGACGTGGGTGCGGACATGCATCAGTATCTGTCCGCCGTCGACCTCGGGAAAGAAATCGCGGCCGAGAAAAGGCGCCAGCGCGAAGCTGCCAACCACGAACGCAAGGAAGCAGCTCACGAAGATTGCGCGATGATGCAGCGCCAAGGTCAACAGTTCGCGATAGAGGAGGCGGCCGCGCTCGAAGCGGGATTCGAATCCACGCTGCAAGCGTACCAGGGGATTGCGCGAAGCGCGCGGCGGCTCGTCGGAGTGAACGGTGTGCACGCGCAACAGGTACTTCGCCATGGTCGGCACCAAGGTCCGCGACAGTATGAATGACCAGACCATCGCCGCCATCACCGCTTCCGCCAGCGGCACGAACAGGAAGTGCGGAACGCCGGTCAGGAAGAACATCGGTACGAACACGATGCAAATGCAGAGCAGCGAAACGAAAGCCGGCGTCACGATCTGCTCGGCGCCGTCGAGGATAGCGTGCTCGACCTGCTTGCCCTGCTCAAGATGCCAATTGATGTTCTCGATCGTGACGGTGGCCTCGTCGACCAGAATGCCGACGGCGAGCGCCAAGCCGCCCAAGGTCATGATGTTGAGGGTTTCGCCCAGCGCCCACAGCGTGGCGATCGAACCGAGCACCGACAATGGAATGGAAGTGGCGATGATCAGTGTCGAGCGGAAGCTGCCGAGAAAAAGCAAGATCATCAAGCTGGTCAGGGCCGCCGCGATGACGCCTTCGCGGACGACGCCGCTGATGGCGCCTTTGACGAAAAACGACTGATCGGCGATCTGCGTAATCCGAAGCGTGCTCGGCAGCGTCCGCAGTAGCGCCGGCAGCGCTTTCTTGATGCCGTCGATAACCGCGAGCGTCGACACGCCGCCGTTCTTCAACACCATCATCAGCACGGAACGCTTGCCGTCGACGTGAACGATGTTGGTTTGCGGCGAATTACCGTCGTGCACGTAAGCTACGTCGCGGATGTAGACCATCGCGCCGTTGACGCTTTTGATCGGCAAGTCGCCGAGTTGGCTGATGATGGAGGGGGCATCGTTGAGCTGGATCACGTATTCGAACGTGCCGATTTTCTCGGTGCCGACCGGCGTGATCAGGTTTTGCGCGGCGAGGGCGTTGGCGACGTCCTGGCCGGAGAGGCCGCGCGCGCGCATCGCCGCCGAATCAAGGTCGATCTGCACCTGCCGGAATTTGCCACCGTACGGGTAGGGGATCGCCGCGCCCGGCACGGTCACCAATCCGACACGCAGGAAGTTGATCGCGATGTCGTTGAGCATCTGCTCGGAGAGGTCCTTGCCGGACAGGCCGAGCTGGATGATCGGAACCGTCGAGGCGTCGTAATTGAGAATAAGCGGTGGCACGGAGCCAGGCGGCATGTTCCGCAATAGCGTTTGCGAGATCGCCGTAACCTGGGCGTTGGCGATCCGGATGTCAGCGCCGGGTTGGAAGAACACTTTGACAATGCCGGCGCCGTTGTAGGAGTTGGCTTCGATATGCTCGATGTCATTGACCGTCGTGGTCAGCGCGCGTTCGAATTGCGTGACCACACGGCCGGCCATCTCTTCCGGCGGCAAGCCGGTGTAGTTCCAGATCACGGCGATTACAGGAATTCTGATTTCCGGAAAAATGTCGACGGGCGTGCGCGAAGCCGCCAGTGGGCCGATGATGAGGAGCAGCATCGCGAGGACGATGAACGTGTAGGGGCGCCGCAACGCGATGCGGACGATGGCAGTCATTCGGCACCGGCTCCCCAGTTCGCGACCACGGCCCTACCGCCATGGAACTCACGGAATGCCGCCCCCCGGCCAGACAAATTCCTATTGCGCGCCGCAACATAACGCGGCGCGGGCATCGGACAACTCACAAACACGTTTGATTCCGGCGGCTTTGCGGGTTTTAGAAGCTTAGAGCTATGCGCGTCGGAACAGACAGCTATGCGTGCCTGTTGGCGCGGTTGCCAAAAAATAAGTGCGGCCGGCTCCTGGGGAAGAGCCGGCCGCGCGAACCCGGTCTGGGGACGGGGAGGGGTGGGGACGTGACCGGGGTCGCAAACTCCTTTCGTCGTTATCTCGGCAATCAGCGCGCGGTCGCGGTGGCGGGCGTCGTGCGCGGCACACCGAGCGAAACCCACACATTCGGATCGGACTGCGACTGACGCTTGACGAAGCGGTAGCCGGTCTCCGACCAAAGCAGGATCTGATCGGTCTGATTATCGAGGATGTACTCGCCCTTATCGGTCTTGACCGTGAGGATGGCGTGGCCGTCGCCGTGCTTGTCGCGCACCACAGTGATGAGCA
>JASHSY010000212.1 GCA_030040825.1 Xanthobacteraceae bacterium | reverse complement strand
CGAGCTTGCAGGCACCGACTTGCTGCGCCTGCCCGCACATCGCCGGGTCGCCTGCGGCATTGGCTACATGCCCGAAGACCGCCGGCTGGTGCCGGAGTTCACCGTCGAGCAGAATATCCGTCTGCCGGTTTGGGCGGCAAAGCTTGCCGGCGCCGGGGAGCGGCTCGACTGGATTTATTCGATCATGCCGGAAGTCGCCCGCTTTCGCGACCGGCGCGCGCTTGAATTATCCGGCGGCCAGCAAAAGATGGTGGCGCTGGCGCGGGCGCTGATGGCCGGCCGGACCATTCTGCTGCTTGACGAGCCGTTCGAGGGGCTCGCGCCGGCGCTGGCGCGCCGCCTTGGCGAAGTGCTTGCCAACCTCAAGGCGCAATCGGTATCGGTGCTCTTGTCGGAATCCAACGAAGTGCACGTCGCCGACCTATTAGCGCGCGTCTACCGGATCGAGCGCGGCACGGTCATGCCGGCATAAGTTCAAACCGGCGCGCCTGCCTTGCGCAGACCATCCGCGATCCGCTCGACGTCTTGCGGCTGATACGCCTGCCGCCCGAAATGTTCGCGGAACGAATATTTCGGATTGATCCGTTTCAGTTCATCCCAGACTTTGCGCGCCTCGTCGATCTCGCCGAGATGGCCGAGCGCGGACACCAGCATCGCACGGGTGAAATCGGTCTCCGGCATCGCCGCGATGCGCTGCCGAAACATTGCAGCCGCCGTTTCGTATTTGCCGGCGAGCAGATACGAGATGCCGAGAAAGTGCAGATATTGCGTGCCGTGGGCCGGATCGAGCCGCATGGCGCGTTCGATCATCGGGATCGCCTCGAGCGGGCGACCGGAAAGATTGAGCGTGTTGCCGAGCAGATTATAGGCAAGCGACAGGTTCGGATTGAGCCTTAAGGCCGTATCGACTTCGGCCCGCGCCTTGTCGAGATCCTTCTCGAATATCGCAACCAGGCCGGAGACCATGTGGGCGACTGGCTCGTTCGGATCCTTCTCGACCGCCAGTTGCGCGCATTTCTTGCCCTCAATCAGCGACGCGTCCGGATCGGCCGTCCAGCGATTCTGGTAGTCGAACATGTACCCGAAACCGAGGCCGGCGTAAGCGAGCGAGTAGTTTGGATCGATCTCCAGCGCCTTGCGGAAGTAGCTGCCTGCCTCCTGGAAGACCTTCAAATTCTTGGTCGGGCCGAGCATGATCTCGCGGCCGCGCAGGCAAAGATCGTACGCCTGGACGCTTTGCGTCTCGGTGTCCGCGATCCGCGCCTTCTCCGCCGGACTGAGCGTAATCTTGAGCGCATCGACGATGCGGCGGGTGACGTCGTCCTGCACCTCGAAAATGTCGGTCAGATCGCGGTCATAACGGTCGGCCCAGACATGGGCGCCACTGGCCGCATCGATCAACTGCGCGGTGATGCGCACGCGCTGCCCGGCACGGCGGATCGAGCCTTCCAGCACGTTGCGCACGGCAAGTTCGCGCCCGACAGTGCGCACATCGATCGATTTTCCTTTGTAGGTGAAGCTTGAATTGCGCGCGATCACCGTCAGCCCGGCGATCTTCGAAAGGTCGGTAATAATGTCTTCGCTGATACCGTCCGAGAAATATTCCTGCTCCGGATCGCCCGACATGTTGGTGAACGGCAGCACGGCGATCGACGGCTTGTCATCGGCCTGGGGCGGCGAGACGGCCGGTTGAATCGACGGTGATGCATCGATCAAGATCCGCTGTTTCGGGCCGCCGGCGCCGTCAAGCCGGATGTCGTAAGCGCGCACGGGCAGCGCGATGTTCTTCAGGTTTTGCTCGCCACGATCGTGATAGTCGACGTCAAGCTTGCCAAAAATCTCGTCGTACACCTTACGCGACACGCAAATTCCACCGGGTCGGGCGATGCCTTCGAGCCGCGCGGCAATATTGATGCCGTCGCCGAAGATGCGATGTTCGTCATAGATGACGTCGCCGAGATTGATGCCAATGCGAAACTGCATGCGGCGCTCCGGCTCGACCGCGGTATTGCGTTCTCCCATGATACGCTGGATGGCGACCGCGCACTCGACCGCGTTCACGACGCTGGCAAACTCGGCCAGAATGCCATCACCGGCAGTATCGATGATGCGGCCACGGAAATCGGCGACCATCGGCAGGACAACCGCCTGGTGTCCCTTGAGATCGCGCACCGTGCGCGCCTCATCGGCGCCCATCAGCGCGCTGTACCCGGCAATATCAGCGGCCAAGATCGCTGCGAGCCTGCGCGATTCGCTCTCCGGCATGCAAAGGGTCTCCCCGGACCGTGTCGGTGAAGGACTCGAGACGACAGATATTGCGGCGCACAGGAGATTGCCAGAGCCGGTGGCGGCAATCACCGGGTCTTGTCCGCTTTGCCCAGAAATTGCTCGATAGCCGATGCTTTCGCTTTCGCCGACTGAAAATCCTCGGCAATCCGCCGGTAGAAATTTGCAGCGCCGTCATAGAGGGCGCGGGCGGCGGGGTCGTCGCCGACAAAGCCGGCGATTTCCTGCATTTCCGCCACCCAGCGATAGGCCTTCGCCGGCATTTTAGGCAGTTGCTGCCGAAATTGCGCCAACATTTCGCTCTGGCTGAACTCAAGCTCCACCACAAGCGCGTCGGCCGAGCCAGCGCGCATCGCCGCAAGAATCATCGCCGCGCCGATCGCCTGCGTGCCTTTGGTAATGCCGGCGTAGGACATCTTCAGCGCCGACGCCGCACCCAAGCTGCCCTCCAGCACATGCACCTCGAGGCCGTATTGGCGCAACGCCGCCGCACGGGGCGCCGCTTCGCCGGAAATATAAAACCGCGGGCCTGCCCCCTGCCCTTGCGGCGGCGGCCCGAGGATCCCTGCATCCACGAACGCGCAGCCGGTCGGCGCGATGACCGCCGCTATCCGTTCGACCGTAGCCGGATTGATGGCGTTGCAGTCCACGTAAACCGGCTTGGAGTCGCTCGCCGCCAGGGCGGACGCAAAGCGCCGCGCCAACGGCAGCGCATCGCCTGGCGGCAGGATTGCGAGGATAAAGTCGGCGGACGCGATCTCGGCATCGCCTGCGTCGATCATGCCGGCATCGCTTGCACGTTTAGCGGTCGCGCTGCTGCGGCCGGTCAGCGAAGTCAGAACTTTGACGCCATGGCCGACGAGCCGCTTACCGACGGCTGCGCCCATCGCGCCGGGCGCGATGACTGCGATAACAGGAGCCATGCACGAAGCTTATACCGCTTCGCGCGTCCGCACAGCGGGGGAGCCGCCATGTTGCAACCGGCGGCGCAAGGCCGGCGGCCGGCCGTCCGCGCTCGGCTGATAGAATACGCTGTAGCGCGCCGCAGCCGCGGCGAAGACAAGTGCGTCCGCCGGCTTCCTCACTTCGAACGAGTCGAAGCCGGCGCGCAGAAGAAACTGGAACTGGTCGCGCAGCACGTCGCCGGTCGCGCGTAATTCACCACGATACCCGTAATGCTCGCGCAACAATCGCGCCTGGCTATAGGCCCGCCCATCCTTGAATTTCGGAAAATGCAGCGCGACCAGCGCCAGCTCATCGAGCCACGGCGCAAGTTCGGCGACTCGCCGGTCGTTCGGCCACAGCACGCCGATCGGCGCGTCGCGCGCGACGAGCTCGGCGGCATCGGCGAGGAACCGCGCTGCCTGCACGATGACCGGCGCGCCGTCCGGGATCGGCGCGTCATCGAGCGCGCGCACGTAACGATCCTCAACGATCTGACCCGACTTAACGAGTGGCATAGACACGCTCCTTGAACGGCTCGACGCCGGTGCGCTGCACAGTGTCGATGAACAACTCGTCCGGCCGCTCGCGCAGCTCGACGTAGGCGGCGGCGATATCCTCGACCACATCGGCGACTTGCGCGAACGGCACCGCCGGCCCGATCAGCGTTCCGAGCTTGGCGTCCTCGTCGGCCTTGCCGCCGAGCGTGATCTGATAGAACTCTTCGCCGTTCTTCTCGACGCCCAGAATGCCGATATGGCCGACGTGATGATGGCCGCAGGCGTTGATGCAGCCGGAAATATTGATGTGCAGCCGGCCGAGTTCGCGCGCCAGGTTGCGGTCGCGGAAGCGGCTGGCGATCTGTTGGGCGATCGGGATCGAGCGCGCATTGGCAAGGCTGCAATAGTCGAGCCCGGGGCACGAGATAATGTCGGAGATCAGATTGACGTTCGGGGTGGCGACGCCGATGTCGGCAAGCTTGCGCCACAGCGCCGGTAAATCGCGCTGCGCCACGTGCGGCAGCGTCAGATTCTGCTCGTGGCCGACGCGAATTTCGCCGAACGAGTAGCGGTCGGCGAGGTCGGCAATGGCGTCCATCTGTTCGGCGGTGGCGTCACCGGGCGTGCCGCCCTCCGGCTTGAGCGAAAGCGTAACAATGCAATAACCCGGCACCTTGTGGTTGGTGACGGAATTGCCGAACCAGACGTCGAAGGCGCGGTCGGCGCGGCGCGCCTCGGCAAGCGCGCGCGGCGCATCGTCGAGCGGCACGTAATCGGGGTAGCGGAAGCGCCCGGCGATCTCGGCGAACACCGCGTTGTCGAGCGCCAGCGGACCGTCCTTGATGGTCCGCCATTCGGTTTCGACCTCCTTGGCGAAAGCCTCGGCGCCGAGATCGTGCACCAAGATCTTGATGCGCGCCTTCCAGATGTTGTCGCGTCGGCCGAACTGATTGTAGGTGCGCAGCACCGCTTCGACGTAGCTCAACACGTCGCGCTTGAGCAGGAACGGCTTGATGGTCTTTGCGAGGAACGGCGTGCGGCCAAGACCACCGCCGACCATGACCTCGAAGCCGAGCTCACCGGCGCCGTTGCGATGCAGCCGCAGGGCCAGATCGTGGATGCGCAGCGCCGCACGATCGTGCGCCGCCGAACCGACTGCGATCTTGAACTTGCGCGGCATGAACGAGAATTCCGGATGCAGCGTCACGTGCTGGCGGATCACTTCGGCATAGATCCGCGGATCTTCGATCTCGTCCGGCGCCACACCGGCCCATTGGTCGGTGGTGACGTTGCGCACGTTGTTGCCGCTCGTCTGCATTCCATGCATGCCGACGCTGGCGAGGTCGGCCATCGCGTTGGGCAGCTGTTCAAGCTTGATCCAGTGGAACTGGATATTCGTCCGGGTGGTGAAGTGCCCGTAACCGCGGTCGTATGTGCGGGCGACGTGGGCAAGCTTGCGCAGCTGCGCCGACGACAGCGTGCCGTAGGGTATCGAGATGCGCAGCATATAAGCGTGCAGCTGCAGATAAACCCCGTTCATCAGCCGCAGCGGCTTGAATTCGTCTTCGGTCAGTTCGCCAGACAGGCGGCGTCCGACCTGATCGCGGAAGTCTGCGACGCGTTCGGCTACCAGGGTGCGGTCGAGATCGTCGTAAAGATACATGTGTGCGGCTTTTTCGATACGTTAGAAGGTCACCGGCAGATCGATGGTCGGGCCGCCAAGCCGGATCAGTTCGCGCAAATTGCCCGGCTGCACGCCGCCGTCAGCCGTGAGCTTGACCGGCGCGATGTAGGGACCAACCGCGCGCAGATCGTCGGCAACGGCTGCGGCAATGAATTCGCGGGCGGTCGCGACGTTGCTGGTGACGGCCGCCTCCGGCAGTCGCGTGCTCCAGCCGCCATCGGCGCGGCGATACACAACGGCGCCATCGCCGACCCGGTTGGCGGTCACCACGACCGGTCCGGTGATTTTGATTTTTTGATCGAGGGGCGAGGTCATTGGAGCGCCTCCGGTTGGAGCCGGCGGGTGCCGGCCGAGGAACGATTTTCTATATAATGGCATCTAAGTCTTTGAAAAAGAAGATTATTCTGCCAAATGCGTGGTGGGTAGGAGCATAGTTCCACCGTCCTCGGCGAAATTGCCGAATAGATCATCCTACGCGCGGTGTTTTAGGCTTGCGCCATGACCGCAGAATCGGGTTTGCCGACACGACCGCACGACGTTTCGGCCGGACATTTCGCCGAGGTCTTTGCCGCGTTCCTGCGGCTCGGCCTGACCAGCTTCGGCGGCCCGGTCGCGCATCTGGGCTACTTCCACGATGAGTTCGTCGTGCGCCGGCGCTGGCTCGACGAGAAAACCTATGTCGACCTCGTGGCGCTGTCGCAATTCCTGCCCGGGCCCGCGAGCAGCAAGGTTGGCATCGCGATCGGCCTGTCGCGTGCCGGCTACGCCGGCGCGCTTGCCGCTTGGCTCGGCTTCACGGTGCCCTCCGCACTCGCACTCGTCCTGTTCGGCTATGGCGTCGGTGCACTCGGCAGTGCGCTGCATAGCGGCTGGCTGCACGGGCTGATGGTTGCCGCCGTCGCTGTGGTCGCGCAAGCGGTACTGTCGATGATGCAAAGGCTGGCGCCGGACCGCGAGCGCGCGACGCTAGCGATTGCCGCGGCGGTCATCGTCTCGGCGCTCCCTTCATCCTTGGGCCAGATCGGCGCGATCGTGCTCGGCGGCGTTGCAGGCTTGCTCTGGCTGCCGGCTGCACCGTCCGCCGATCACGTCGCGCTGCCGCATCCGGTAAGCCGCGCGGCTGCGCTCACCGCCATTTGTTTGTTCTTCGCCATGCTGATCGGCTTGCCGTTCGTCGCAGCCGCATTGCCCAACCATGCGCTGCAATTGTTCGATGCGTTTTATCGCGCGGGCTCGCTCGTGTTCGGCGGCGGCCATGTCGTGCTGCCGCTTCTGCAAGCGGCTGTCGTACCGCCGGGCTGGATCGGCAACGACGCCTTCCTCGCCGGCTATGGCGCCGCACAGGCGGTACCCGGCCCGCTCTTCACGTTCTCCGCGTATCTCGGAACTGTGATGGCGCCCGCGCCAAACGGATGGCGGGGAGCCATCCTGTGCCTGGTCGCGATGTTCTTTCCGGCATTCCTTTTGGTGATCGGATCGCTGCCATTCTGGGAGGGATTGCGCCGCCGCGCCGCGGCGCAATCCATGCTGCGTGGCGTCAACGCCGCCGTTGTTGGGCTCTTGCTGGCGGCGCTGTATCATCCGGTGTGGACCTCGGCGGTCACCAGCGCCGGCGACTTCGTCCTCGCCGCCGCGGCTTTCCTTCTTCTCTTCATGTGGAAGATCCCACCGTGGATGGTGGTGGTGTTTTGTGCGATCGGCGGACAAGCGCTGAGCCTGCTACCGCCCGCGCGGTAGGCGCGAAATGCATTTGACCAAAGCGTGGAACCAGATGTTAGGCGTTGCGGTTGATTGGCCGGGAGCGGGATGGCCAATAAGCCGCAAACATCACATACTCATCGGCGCCGCCGCCACCGCCGATTCGTTGGTACGACGGTGTTCCTTAGGGCGGGCGGACACATCCATCCCCGTCAAACCGGCTCGGAGCGGCGGGCATCGCCGGCGGATTGATGCGACCACGCTCCTTCAATGAGACTGGCATCGCGGCGGCGATCAGTATCCTACAAGTTTCCAAGCGGCTGCGGCAGCATGCGGTCCTCGGCTACGCGGTCGCCTTTGTCGCGGTGGGACTAGCCTGTCTGCTGCAATGGCAGTTCGAGACCGCCTATGGCGGCGCTCCGTTCCTGACCATCTATCCGGCGGTGATCCTGACAACGCTGGTCGGCGGCCTAGGCGCCGGATTTCTCTCCGCCGTCCTCGCCGGCCTTTCGCAGTGGATGTTTTTCATCCCGACTCCACACTGGTTTGCGATCCTGACTTACGCGTTCGACGCCACTGTGGCGGTGCTGTTGATTGTGTTCATCAATCGGACGCTCGATTTGCTGGTCACCGGAATCGACCTGGAGAAACAGGCCAAGCAGCACCAAAATCTGTTGACGACCGAACTGCATCATCGGATCCAAAATCTTTTCACCGTCATCCAGGCGGTGATCCGGTTCAGCTTGCCGGGCGACGGCCCGATTCAGAAAGCCGTCATCAAGGAACGGCTGATCGAACGGCTGCAAGCCATGTCGACCACCAACCGCGCCATCACCGATTCGATGGGTGGTGGCGTTCGCCTGCTCGACCTCGTCAACGGCGGCATTCGCGGCTTCGAATCCCGGTTCGATATTTCCGGCGCACCCGCGTTGGTGCTCGGGCCGCAGATGGCCCAGAATTGCTCTTTGATACTGCACGAGCTTCTGACCAATGCGCTGAAATACGGCGCGCTGTCGGCTGCGGACGGACGCGTCAGCCTCCAGCTCGACTGGACGTCGTTCGTCCTTACGCTGGTCTGGCAAGAGCGCGGCGGGCCGCCGGTGGCACCACCAGGCGGCTCCGGTTTCGGCAGCCGCATTCTCGGCGATTTCGCCGCAAGCTTCTGCGAGAATGTAAAGGCAAGCTACGCGACAAACGGATTCCGTTACACGCTGCAAATCCGGTCCGACCAAAACCGATTCTGCGAGCCAGACATCACTTCGACCACGGCTTCAGATTCCATTGCCGCGGCAACAGCCAAGTTCAAGGTGGCCGCGTCCTCAACCTGCGCAGAAACCCGGCCGCGGAAAGATGCCGTACTGCACGATTGGCAGCTTTATCAGGCGGGCAAAGAGGACATATAACAGCTCGGCTCAATCTTCCGGCAACGGGCCGCACCAGCCAGGCAGATATTCGGCCACGTCACTCTTCGCCAAGGCGAGCGCCCGCTCCAGCGCACCATCGAAATTGCGTTCAACCGTTTTGCGCTTGATCCGGCGGCGCAAAAAGTCCGCCCACAGAAATTCGCTGAACGGAGTCGTGTCCTTGGCGAAGCCGCCCGATCGCCGCAGCTCGCCGGCCAGCGAGCGAAACGGATCGTCCACCAGATCGATGACCGATTTGGGAATGTCGCCGTAGGGGCGTCGGCGGCCCTCGTCGTCGAACGGATGCATCCAGCTGCGATTATCCAGCACCGTCCAGAATGCCTCGCGATCGAGCGCGCTAAGGTTGGAGATGACGGTGACGGCTACGTCCTTGACGCCTTCGTCGTGCAGGGCGCGGGCGAGGTGATGGTGATCGATGACGTAGCAATGGCGCTTGGGCCCGAGCACTACCGGAATCATATGCTTGCCGAGGAATTTGCCGCCCTTGTTCCCCGCGGTCTCGCGCCAATGTTTACGCTTGGCCTGCACTTCACGCATGCCGACGGTGATCTGGGTTGGCCGCAGATCGACAATGGCGACCGTCGTCAACACCGGCTCGCGCACGGGCGTCATGTCACCTCGCCGAAAAAGTTTCCGTCGCCAACCGCGCCGCTCACGGCAGCCTCGTTTTGGTACGCCAGGAGGAACTTTCGCACAAGTACGACGGGCCCACGTAGACAAAGCGGCTCAAGCCCGCTATGGGCCAAATAGCACGCTTGAAAGGCGACGGGGATCCGGCAGTGCCGGCACAATTCGACGGCGCGCATCAGATCGTAAGACGTATTGCCGGAGCGGCGGCGCTGGCCGCGCTCGCGCTGCTCGCCTCGGGTGCGTCCGGCGCACGAAGCGAGGAAGGCGCCGCGCCACCGGCCAAGTCAGTGGCCAAGTCGGTGGTCAAGTCGGCTGTCAAGTCGGCTTGCCACCGCTCGGCGTTTCGCGTCGTGATCGATGTCGGCCATACCATCGACTCGCCGGGCGCCGACAGCGCCCGCGGCGTTCCCGAATATCAATTCAATCTGGCGCTCGCCGGCGTGATCAAGGATCAATTGGTCGAAGCCGGCTTTGATAATGCCGTGCGGCTCGTCACCACCACCAAACACCTGGCCGGTCTGGTCGAGCGCGCTGCGCGCGCCAACGCCATGCACGCCGATCTGTTCATCGCCATCCATCACGATTCAGTACCCAACAATCTGATCGAAACCTGGGAATATGAAGGACAGAAACACCAATTCAGCGATCGCTTCAGCGGCTATTCGATTTTCGTTTCGCCGGAGAACGGCGACTATCAAGGCAGCCTCGCCTTCGGTCATCTGCTGGGCATGGCATTGCAGGCGCGCGGCCTCCATTACACGCCGCACTACACGCTGCCGCTGATGGGCCGCCACCGCCGCTTGCTGGTGGACGCCGAGGCCGGCGTCTATCGCTTCGATCTCCTGGTCGTGTTGCGCGAGACCCGCATGCCGGCGGTGTTGCTGGAAGCCGGATCGATCGTGAACCGGCGAGATGAGCTTGTCTTGGAAACGGCCGACCGCCGCACGCTGATTGCTTCCGCGGTCAGCGCCGCCGTTGATGACTTCTGCGCGGCGCGGACCAGACCCGCGCCAACCGCCGCGGCGCCGGCGCGAGTCAAACCGGCCGCGCTGGTGCAGTAAAAATTATCGGCCTAGCGTCTGAACGTCGGGCCGGGCCGGGAGCCGTGATAGTTTGGATCGCCCTCGGGCCACGTCGACATGCAAGGTGCGAGTTGATTGCGGTAAGGCCACGCGCATCTCCGCTCAAATGAGGTCCCCGCCCAGATGTCGGTGGGCGCAGGCAGCGGCTGCAAATGCGGGGCGGTGGACTGCTGGTCGGCGTGCGCCGCGGATCGCATCGGCAGCCAGAACGCTCCGATCGCCAACGCCGCGACCGCGCCATGACGCAGCCGTGCCATCGTCTTCATTCCAGAATGCATGAACCTCTCCTGCCCGCGTTTACGCAAGCGTCACACTTTAGAACCTGAATCGCACACCGACCGTGGGGTCAAAGTTATTGCGCGCCAAGTAGCCGTTCGACAAGCCGGCATTCACCTGCGAAAACATCATGCCCAAATAGGCGTCCCACTTCGGCGCAAAACGCCAATCGACCACGGCGGAAATAGCGTCGAATGTACCGGCGCACTGCGAATGCGCGCTGGGATTGGCGCAACTCGCCGACGTGTAGTCGTTTTGCATGTAATGATAATAGGCGCCCACAACATCCAGATTGTTCGCGACGGCATATTTCGCGCCCGTCCACATGACCTGCATGATCCTATCGGAGCAGATGGTCCCTGCCGCGCATCCGGCAGAATACGCAACATTGCTGACGGCCGTCATATTGCCGTATCCGCTTCCCATCGGGAGGCCGCCAATGTTGGTAAACCCGGTCACCGTGTTGACGGGGTCGCTGGGCGGCGCCAACTGATACCATTGGTAACCCGCATAGATTTGCAACGGCCCCACCCGGTACTTTGCGCCCAGCATCACATTTTGATTGTTTGAGATCGTCGCAGTCAGCGTCTGCGGGAGGTACGGTGCTATCGGCTGGCCATTAGCGTTGGTTGAAACACCCGACAGCGACAGATTTACCGCATCTTTCTCCCACTTGTAGATTGCATCGAGTGAAAGCGCGCCGGTGCCCCAGCCGAAGTTGCCAATCGGTATATCGCCGCCGATCTGGGCTTCATAATCCCCGTTCGAGCTATTGCCTTGATTGTAGCTCCCGACTTGAGCGAGCGCGGCGAGGCGAATCGCGCCGACGTTGACGCGGTACTTGACCGCCGTGGTGATGCGGCAGGTTTCGGTATCACCGGCGCCGCAATTCGAACTCGAAAATCCAAGCGCGGAGAAGGCATAGGAGCCGCCCATCGGATCGTAGCCCGCAATGGCATCGAGGGTGAGCGCATTGACACGGAACACGGTCAGCGTTCCGAGCGTATCGGTATTAACGCCGACATATCCTACCGAATTGTAGAACTGGCCGGCGCGGCTCGAATCGTTGTTGGCGGTTTGCTGATTCAGAGGCACTCCGCGGTTGGCAGCGATCGAATAGGGGCTGTTGCTGAGTTCCAACGAGTAAGGGTCAAAGCTGGCCTCGAGCTGGCCGATCAACGACCAGCCGGGAGCGAACGGCTCGTCAACCAATACGCCGAGGTTTGACGTGCTTAATGCACTCGGGGCGAGTGTCCACATCGCCTGCCTGTTCATTCTCTGAATCAGGTAGGAACTGCCCTGCGAGAAATGGGGATCGAACGGCGCTCCGTTTGTCTGATAGCCACCCCCGGTATCGATGGTGCCGTAGAAACGGACGCCATACCAACTTAGCGGGCAGTCCGTGACAAAGAATTCCCAAGCGCCGGTGCAGGCGCCGGAACTGCCGGACGCCGGCGCCGGCTGCGCTTTCGTCACTATAATGTCGTCGGCCAAGCTTGCTTCGGTCGCAAGCAGCAACGCTGAAAGAACTGCCGCAGTCAGAACAGCAACGCGCTTTTGTTTGTCGGACAACATTTTGTCGCCTGCACAATACTTGATAAGCATTGCTTGTTTTGAAGTAAGTCTATAGATTTTGTCAACTATTTGAACGTCAAAGCAAAAATTTGGCGCGATCATTTCATCGATCATGTTTTGAGCGCTCGAAATCTTTCAATTTCGATGATATTTATAGGTTATTAGTTTTCGATACCGGGACGTTGAATGCTTACCGCAAAAGGAAAATACAGCCTCAAGGCGCTGGTTTACCTGGCCACACTTGCGCCGGACGCTACCAGTCAGGCGGTCGACATCGCGGCAGCCAACAATATTCCGAAGAAATTCCTTGACGCCATTCTCGGCGAATTGCGCAATGCCGGCATCGTCTACAGCCGCAAGGGGCCAGGCGGCGGTTACCGGCTCGCGCGCGCACCGCATGAGATCAAGATCGGACACGTGATCCGTATTATCGACGGCCCGCTGGCGCCTATCGCCTGCGCCAGCCGCACGGCCTATCAACCCTGCCGCGATTGCAAGGATGTCAGGGCCTGCAACGTGCGCCTGACGATGACCAAGGTCCGCGACGCCATGTCCGCGGTCCTTGACCGCGTCACGCTCGCCGAAATGGTAGCGTTCGGCACCAGCAACATCGCACAGCGCAAGGCAAGGCGCAGGGTGCGATCAGCCCGGTGATCGCTTGCCCCACGGCACCCAGGCCCACACCCGCTCGTGAAGATAGTAAATCAATATTTTGGTTAGAATCTCCGTCCCGGCGACCGATCCGGCGATCTTTGGACTCCCGGTAATGACGAACGCAACGACGAAAGTGTCGAGACTGCCGGTCGCGCGCCAACTTACCGCTTTCGCCAGGGACCGCGCATGCGTTTCCGTCCAGCGCGCGAGCTTGGTTTTGGCCGCGACTCCGGATTTCGCGTACGCATCAATCGAACTCTGTGGTGGAGAGACATTTTCAATGCAGCCCATCCCGACGGTGTCATACGATTCCGGATCGATGAGGATGAAGCTTCCGGTATCCCGGCAATCGTCGTAGCGGTCAACGGCAATGGGCCGATCGAGCTTCAGCACGCCGGAGGCAATCTCGTTGGGTGCGATCGAGTCCGCCCGCACCGAACGCTGGCTGTTGAGGTCAAAGATCGATACCCCCGGTTCGATCTGCGCGTTTACAGTCGCAGTCGCAAGTTTAAGGAGATACCGCCGCCCGGGGTTGAACGGCTCGCTATTCATCCAGAATACGCGCGCGGAAATACGGTCGCTCATGACCGGAGGACGTTCCAACCCAACAACAATATCGCCGCGGGAGGCGTCAACCTGATCGGCAAAGGTCATGGTGACTGAACGCCCCGCTGTTGCGCGTTCAAGATCGCCGTCAAATGTTGCGATACGCTCGATATGAGTGATGCGATCCGACGGCAGCAGCCTGACCTGCATGCCGGCCCGAACTTCGCCGCTCGCAATCAAGCCGCTATAGCCGCGGAAGTCCGGATTGGGCCGGTTGACCCATTGAATCGGCATCCGGAAAGGCTGTCGGTCGGATGCAGGCCGCGGTTCGGCCTGTTCAAGATATTTCAGCAGGCTTAACCCGCGGTACCAAGGCATTCGCGCCGAACGAAGGATGACATTGTCGCCGCCTTTGGCCGCGATCGGTATGGATGTAATCTTCTTGACGCCCAGCACTGTCGCAAAATCGCGAAACTGTGCGGTAACGGAGCGAAAGACATCCTCCGACCACCCTGCCCGATCCATCTTGTTGACGGCCAGGAGAATCTGCTGCACGCCAAGCATCGAGAGGATAACGACATGCCGCTTCGTCTGCGCGGTAAGTCCTTCATCGGCGCTGACCAGCACCAAAGCCAGGTCAGCCAGCGACGCGCCCGTAGCCATGTTGGCGGTATATTGTTCGTGTCCGGGCGCATCGATCACGATAAATTTTCGCCGCGCCGTTTCGAAAAAACGGTAAGCAACGTCGATTGTGATTTTTTGTTCGCGTTCGGCGGCGAGACCATCCAGCAACAACGAGAAGTCGAGTTCACCGTCTTGGGTGCCGAGCTTGCGGGAATCGGCTGCCAGGGCGTCCAGTTGATCGTCGAATAGCTGCTTTGATTCGTAGAGCAAACGGCCGATCAAAGTCGATTTGCCATGATCGACCGACCCGCACGCGACAAATCGCAACAGACTTTTGCGTCCTTGTCGTCCCGGCAACGAACCGGGTTCAAAGCGATCGGCCTGCGCGTGCACGTTCATCAAAAGTAGCCTTCTTTCTTTTTGCGCTCCATTGACGCCGAACCATCCCGATCGATTACCCGCCCTTGCCGTTCGGAATACGGACTTTCGATCGTCTCCTGAATGATTTCCGAAACCGTGCGCGCGTTACTCTTGAACGCGCCGGTCAGCGGATAGCAACCGAGCGTGCGGAATCGCACGGTTTTTGTCGCCGGGCGCTCGCCGGGATTAAGCGGAAATCGCTCGTCATCCACCATGATAAGCACGCCATCGCGCTCCACCACCGGGCGCGGTGCGGCGAAGTAGAGTGGCACGACCGGAATTCGCTCCTGATGGATGTAGTGCCACACATCCAACTCGGTCCAATTGGAAAGCGGAAAAACGCGGATGCTTTCGCCGTGACGCTTCCGCCCGTTGTAAATGCGCCAAGGTTCCGGGCGTTGCCGTTTTGGGTTCCAGAGATGATCCGCCGTCCGAAGCGAAAACACGCGTTCCTTGGCGCGCGATTTTTCTTCGTCGCGGCGGGCACCGCCGAACGCCGCGTCGAATCGATGCAGATTAAGCGCCTGCCGAAGGGCTTGCGTCTTCATCACATCGGTATGCAGCTCGGAACCGCTGGCAAAGGGATTGATGCCTCGTGCAAGACCGTCCCGGTTGATGTGGACAATCAAGTCAAGGCCAAGCTCGCGAACGCGCGCGTCGCGAAAGGCGATCATTTCGCGAAATTTCCATGTCGTATCGACGTGCAGCAGCGGAAACGGCGGCTTCGCGGGGTAGAACGCTTTGAGCGCCAGGTGCACCAGGACTGACGAATCCTTGCCGATCGAATAGAGCATGACCGGATTTTCCGATTCGGCGACCGCTTCGCGGATGATGTGGATACTTTCAGCCTCGAGTTGTTCAAGGTGGGTCAGCGGCGATCCAGCCTGCGATTGTGTATCCGCGACCCCAGCAAAATCCTCGACGTGATCGGCAACGGGTGCGAGAGCATCCATGTTCAGTCCTTCGCGATTTGGGAGCTCGGTTCGGGAATGTCAGCGGGTATAACGCCCTCGCCGTTCAGATGCAGGCCACATTCTTTTTTCTCCGACCTTTCCCACCACCAGCGCCCGGCTCGTTCGGTTTCGCCCGGAGCGACCGCGCGCGTGCAGGGCGCGCAGCCGATGGAAAGAAAGCCGCGATCATGCAGCACGTTGTAGGGAACATGGTTCGTCAGCACGAACGCCTGGGTATGTTCTCGCGTCCAATCGAACAGCGGATTGGCCTTGACCAAGCGGCGTGTCTCGTCAAACGAAACCGCCGCCACCTGCGCCCGGTCGCGCGATTGATCGGCGCGGATGCCGGTAATCCAAGCGCTGCCGTCCTTAAGTGCGCGAGCGAGCGGTGCAACTTTTCGAGTGGCGCAGCAATCGAGCCGCGCATCGACCGAGGCGCGGAAGCCATCAGCGCCCTGGCGGGCAACGAGCGATTCAAGATCGGCGCGGTCAGGCACAAATCCGTGAATTCGCGTCCCATAACGCCTCTCAGTGGCGCTCCAGACATCGTGCGTCTCGGGAAAAAGCCGTCCGGTATCGAGCGTGACCACGTCGATCGCCAGTGCCTGCGAAAAAATTGCATGCGCGATGGCCTGGTCTTCGAGACCGAAGCTCGTGGTGAAGACAATACGACCTGACACACGCCTACGGAGCGTCGCCACACGCTCGAAAAGATCGAGCCGGCGGAATTCGGCGGCCAATAAGGCGGCGCTCTCTCGCCGATAGGCGTCGGTGGTGGTGTCGGTAATTTTCGGCGGAACGTGCTGGCTGGGAACCGACGCGCCGGGGTGCCGGCGCAATTTCAAACCTTCAGACATTTCACAACGGTCCCCAGAGTCCCACTTTGACCTGTCAAATAGACTGAAAATCCAATGATGCCAATGGTCTACGAAAGAAAAGAAAATTCGTGCCGCGCCGCACAAGCACGACAGATTTCCGTTTCCATTTTTTGATGAAAGCGAGAAAGGTAATGCGGTCCTGTCCAGCACCGCGCCGAGAACCGCGGTGCCGGCGCAGCCCGGACCGGCCGGGCTGAAACGTTAACCAGTGCGGATCCCCAGCGCGAAAATCCAGGCGGGTACGGGAATAAAACACCCGCAACCCAGTCTAGTCGGCAAGCCGCCGCATAAACCGGCGGCCGCAAAAGGAGAAACCGATGTCGAAATTTCAGCGCGGCCTCGCGGCCGCGATTGGCGGCGCTTTGCTTTCATGGTCTGCACTGTCCACGGCGCCGGCCCAAGCCTGTGAAAACATGCCCGCCCGCAAAGCGATCCATAACATCCCACGCGCGGCACCGACGTGGGACACGGAATTCCACAGCTTCCCCACTTGGCCGGAAGGATCGCCCGATTATCACGGTGACAACGGCGGCTGACCGGCCTGCCCCAACGCGGCTCCCGGCGCGCAAGCGCGGGGACCGCGTTTTCCGGGACCGCGAAAAATCTTTTGCGCAGCCGGGAATAAACCGTCGCTTTGGCCGATCCAGCCCCTCGAGATCCAACCGCATCCGTTTGGAGGAGAGAATAATGCGCGGAATCGATAACGGCGACGGCATCAGCCGACGCAAAGTTCTGGAATGCATGACCTGGGCGGGAACCGGCGTGTTGTGGAGCATCGCAGGCGGCGTTCCCCATTCGCTTGGCATCATCGACGAGGCGGTCGCAAAGGAGCAATCCGGCCTCACTTTCCTGCAAATCAGCGACAGTCATGTCGGCTTCGAC
>JASHSY010000211.1 GCA_030040825.1 Xanthobacteraceae bacterium | reverse complement strand
CCGCCGGCGGCCTCGATCTCGCGGAACAAAGCCCATGCCGCTTCGCAAAGCTCATCGGTCAAGCTCTCCATCGCGCCGGCGCCGGCGGCCGGATCGGCAACTTTGCCGAGATGCGCCTCTTCAACGAGGACAAGTTGTGTATTGCGTGCGATGCGGCGTGCAAACCGATCCGGCAGCCCGGACGCCACGGTAAATGGCAACACCGTGATCGTGTCGGCGCCGCCGAGCGCGGCGGAAAATACCGCGATTGCGCTGCGCAGAATGTTCACCTGGGGATCGCGCCGCGCCATCATTCGCCATGCTGTCTCCGCCTCGACCAGCGCAGGCTTCGGCGTAAGGCCGCAAGTGCGTTCAACGTGCGCCCATAATTTCCGTAGCGCACGGAACTTGGCGATGGTCAGAAACTGGTCGGCATCGGCGGTCAGCCGGAAATAGATCGCATCGCGTGCTGCGTCGAGCGCCATGCCGCTTGCTTCCAGCGCGCGCAGATAGGCCACCGCAGCAGCAAGCGCGAAAGCGAGTTCCTGGACCTCCGATCCACCTGCGTCGTGCACCACCCGTCCGTCGCCGACCGCGAACGGACCTTTGAAGCCGGCATCGGCGAGCGCTCGGATGAGGCCCGCCATCAGCGGTGCCGTCTTATCCCAAGGAAGCGGCAGCTTGCCGCTCATGGCGATGGCGGTGAGCGGGTCGTAGCCGTAACGAAGGCGGAGCCCAGCCGGCTTGGCGCGTTGGCCTGCGACCTTGGCGACGATTTGCGGAAGTTCGCGGGCAAAAGGCGGCAGATCGACATCGACGACGATACCGGCGTCGAAGCGCACACCGTCAAACGCACGCGTCAGCGCTTGTTCGTTTGCAGGCACACCGAAGCCGCGGCTGCCGAGCGAGTCGGCGAACACCAGCATGAGACCATCGGCGCCATTGTTGAGTTCGCGCAGAGCGATCTCGTTGGCGCGCGCCGGATCGGGATGGTCGATCCGTGCCAGCACGTCCCACGCCGCCGCACCTGCACGTCCGGCAACCGGCGGCGCGTTGGGGCGACGGGCGGCTAGCGGCTCGATCGCCAATCCGTCATAGGTTTTGCCGACGAGGCGTTCGAACGGAGCGCCTCTAAGCACCGCATCGACCAGCTTGCGCCATTGCGCGCGGGTCGCGGGCGGGAAATCGGCAGCGAATGGAACGCCTTCCGGATCGGTCATGGATGCAAAATGCCATGCCCAGGCACGCCGGCCAACCGAGCTTTTCTTGCAACGATACGCGGCAGCAACCGGTGTTCTGGTTTATCGTGGCGGCAACTTTTCAATGCCGGTTGCTTCGACGCGTGAGAGTGCGTCAAGCACGGTAACGCCGTCGATAATCCGGTCGGGTGCGATCTCCGCCATCGGAACCAGAACGAAGGCGCGCTCCACCAGGTGCGGATGCGGCAAAATAAGATCGCCGTCGACCAGAACGAGGTCGTCATAGACCAGCAGATCAATGTCAATGACGCGCGGCCCCCAGCGGCGCTCTCGTTCACGATGGCGGCCGAGCGCGCGTTCGCACTCCTTCGCACGTTCGAGCAAGTCATGCGGGTCCAGCGTCGTATCGACCGCAATAACGGCATTGATGAAAGGCGGTTGCTCGATGACGCCCCAGGGTGGAGTCCGGTAATCGGCGGAACGTGCCCTCAGCTTTACAAGCTCGCCGTCACACAACGCCGCAATCGCGCGATCGAAAGCGGAGCGCACGTCGCCCAGATTTCCGCCCAATGAGATGAAAGCTTCAGCCACGGCTCCCCTCGCGGCTTCGAGTAATGGTCACGCCGACATCATCGAAAGTCGCCGCGATCGGTGCATGCGGCTTGCGTACCGTGACGCGAATGCTCTGCACGCGTGGATACGTGTCGAGCACGGCCTCCGCAACGGCGCCAGCGGCGGCTTCGACCAGCCGATAGCGCCTGGTGCAAAAGGCTTCGCTCGCGGTCTTCATCAGCATCTCATAAGAAACCGAGGATTTGAGCTTATCGGTGCGTGACGCTTCGGCGAGGTCGACATCGACTTCGAAATCGAGCCGGAAGGGTTGCCCAACCTTGGCCTCGTGCGGCATCACGCCGTGATAGGCGTGCAGGACCAGTCCGTTGACGAAGATCGCGTCGCTCATCGCGCCCGCCTGATCGCGGCGGCGACCGCCAGCGCCTGCACAGTCGGCGCTACGTCGTGCACCCGCACGATCGCAGCGCCGCTTTCGACCGCCAACAAGTGCGCGGCCAGCGAGCCGCCCAACCGCTCCATGGGATCGGATGGCGTCAGCGAATGAATGAAGCGCTTGCGCGAAGCGCCGACCAGCAAGGGCAAGCCGAAGTCCCGCCAGACGTCCAGGCGGGCGATGCAGGTCAGGCTCTGCTCGGACGTCTTACCAAACCCAATACCGGGATCGAGCACGATCCGCTCGCGGGCGATGCCGGCGCGGGCGGCGATGTCGAGCGAGCGTCGGAAGAAAGCAGTCACCTCGGCAACAATATCGATCGCAGGATCGGCATTCTCGCGGTTGTGCATGATGATCACCGGGAGGCCGCAGTCGGCGACCACGCGCGACATCTCCGGATCGCCTTGCAATCCCCAAACGTCGTTGACAATGGCGGCGCCCTGATCAATCGCCCAGGTGGCAATCGATGCTTTTTGCGTATCGATCGAGACCGGCACCCCGAGTGCGATCACCTCGGATAGAACCGGTGCAAGGCGCGCGCGCTCATCTTCGGCCGACACCGGAACCGCGCCACCATACGGGCGGGTCGATTCTGCGCCGATGTCGAGAATGTCGGCGCCTTCCGCCGCCAGCCGGCGGGCCTGCGCGATTGCCGCCGCCGGGTCGAGAAAACGGCCGCCGTCGGAAAACGAGTCGGGCGTGATGTTGAGCACGCCCATGACCAACGGCCGCGCTTTGGCTAGCAGCCGCGCGAGGAGTTCACTGGAGCGTGGAGCCGCCGAACTACTGAGTGGATTCAAGGCGATTGCCATCCAGCCCGCCGTTGTTGTCGCCGCAGAGTGTCATTGGCGGCGAAGCGAAGCAATCCGGATGCAGCGCTAAGAGGTCGCGGCCGGAGCCGCCGGGCGCCCGATCAATATCGAATAACCGGTGGCAGCTTTTTGGCGTTTTCGATCCAGCGCTGCACCATGCTGACGGTAGGCAGCAAGCGCACCAGCCTCCGCTTGGCGTTCGCTTCGGTCATCTGCTCCACCAGCCTTTGCGGGTTGCGGTATTTGAGTTCCTGGACCGTTTTGACTCCGGCGGCGCGCAATAGCTCCGCGTATTCCCAGCCGACGCCTTTGACGCGCATGCGGTCGGCGGCGGTCACCCACCCGAGCACCAGCTTATCGTTGGCGCCGACCTTTTCGGCGATCTTGAGCCGTTGCTTGGGCGTTTGGGCCCTGCGCAACAACCCGATGGTTGTCCGGATGCCTTCCGATTTCAGCAGCATGGCGGTATCAGCGCCGATGCCGCGAATATCGGTGATGGGATATCCCATCGCTAACTCCCCTCGACCGCGCAGCCCGGCGCGGCAGTCAGCCCGACGTCAAGCAAATTGCGAAAGGCCGGGGATTGCGCCGACGATTTCGCCGACCACATCCTCTCCGACTTTCTCGCGTGCGTATGCAATGAATTGACGCGTTATGCCCTGGACTTGGCCCATGCTCAGCCCGGCGCCCATCATTCGCATCCCGGCGCCCATCACGCCACCCATGCCGCCGCCGCCTTCGGCCGCAGCTTTTTGCATCAGGGCTTCGGCGCCCGGCAGCTTCGCGAAGACGAGTTTCATCTTGTCGTCGGGACCTTCCTTGGCGAGGAAGTCGAGGATGATGCCAACAGCCGTCTCGGCGGCATTCCGGTCAATGCCCTCGTCGGCGACGAGACGCCCGACCAACTCATCCATGATCCCCTCGCCAACCCCGAACGTCCGCCGTTTCTGCTTGCCATAATGAACATTCGCACATCGCATGACAAGATGTGATCTGTCCCACCGCGTGGTCGGACTGTGACAGTAGAAATCATCCCTTCTGCGCACTAACATTCGCAAACGCGTTAGTGGTTTGCCGAGTTTTTGTTCCAGTTACGTCTGTGAGGGAACGCGCGTGATGCAAAGGCCGGATCAAGATGAAAAAGTTTTTGCCGGCCGGGGCGCGGGCGGCGATCGATTTCTGACGCTTGCGCTCGCCAATGGTCGTGGTCCGGCGACCGGAACCGGCAAGACGGTCTGCTTGCAAGTTTTGGCCGAGGGTTTCTCGCATGCCAACCTGCCGATATTTGCCGCCGGCGTTAAAGGCGATCTTTCCGGCATCGCCGTGGGTGATGCAGGGGCCGGATTTCGTCAACCGCGCCAAGGACATGGGCTTTGCCTATGTTGCCGAAGTATTTCCTGTCCTCTTTTGCGATCTTTTTGCCGATGGCCGCAACGCCGTCGTCGCAAAAAATCCTCCACGTGGAAAATATGCAACACCTGCCAGGCGCCGCGTCGTGTTGACCACCGCGCAGAAAGTAGTACGCGACGTCGCTCGAGCGGCGGCCGTCGGAGTAGCGACGCAAGGTGCCGGCGAAGCGACAAAAGTACCGGCAACAAAGCCGGCGCGATGTCGGCAACGCGATTGTACGCGGTGTGCTGCGCGGCGTCATAAGAGGGTGAAAGATGAAAGTCTCGGAAAGTTTGCCCGCGGTGCTCGACCGCATCGACCGTGACCTCGACGCAAGTGTCGAGCGGCTGTTCGCGCTTCTTCGCATCCAGTCGGTGTCTACCGATCCGGCCTATGCGCCGCAATGCCGGAGCGCGGCCGAACATGTCGCCGCCGATCTGCGCGGTCTGGGCTTTGAAGCCAGCGTGCGGCCGACCAGTGGCCATCCGGTGGTGGTCGGCAAAAGCGGCGCCGGTAACGGCGACGGACCGCGCGTGCTTTTCTATGGTCATTACGACGTGCAGCCGGTCGATCCGCTCGATTTGTGGAAGACGCCGCCATTCGAGCCGCGCATCGAGACGCTTGACGGCGGCCGCAAGATCATTGTCGCGCGCGGCGCCTGCGACGACAAAGGCCAGGCGATGACCTTCATTGAAGCTTGCCGGGCCTTCAAGGCGGTCACCGGCAAGCTTCCATTGGATATCACGATGATGATCGAAGGCGAGGAAGAGTGCGGTTCAAAAAATCTGTTTGGTTTTGTTCGCGACAATTCCGCCGAATTCAAGCGTGACCTTGCCCTTGTCTGCGACACCGGCATGTGGGATGCGCAGACGCCTTCCATCACTACGTCTTTGCGCGGGCTCGTTTACGAGGAGGTCAGGCTCACCTGTGCGGACCGCGACCTGCATTCCGGCCTGTTCGGCGGTGCCGCGCGCAATCCGATCCATGTTCTGGCCGACATTATTTCGGCCATGCACAAGGCGGACGGTTCGGTGGCGATACCCGGATTTTATGAGGGCGTGCACGAGCTGCCCGCCGACATCAAGGCCGACCTCGCCGGACTTAATCTTACGCCGGAGAAATTTCTCAGCCCGATCGGCCTGAAAATTCCGGCCGGCGAAAAGGACCGCATGCTGATCGAGCAGATTTCCACCCGGCCGACCGCCGAAATCAACGGCATTCTAAGTGGCTACACCGGAGAGGGCGCCAAGACCGTGATTCCAGGGAAGGCGATGGCAAAGGTTTCGTTCCGCCTGGTCGGCGCGCAGGATCCGGAGAGAATCCGCGCCATCTTCCGCGACTTCGTCCGGGCGCGCGTGCCGAGCGATTGCTCGGTCGAATTCGGCAATTTCACCAGCGCGCCCGCTTTCGACGTAGCGTTCGACAACCCGGCACTGGCGAAAGCGCGCGCGGCGCTCGCCGAAGAATGGGGCAAGAAGGCAGTGACCATCGGCGCCGGCGGCTCGATCCCGATCGTCGGCGATTTCAAGACCGTTCTCGGCATGGATACGCTGATGGTCGGTTTTGCCCTCGACGACGACCGCGTTCATTCGCCGAACGAAAAGTTCGATTTGAAATGTTTCCACAAAGGTATGCGCAGTTGGGCGCGCATCCTGGCGGCGCTGGCCGCATGAAGGTCCCCACACGGGAGGACAAAAATGAAAATCAGGTATCTTGCGGCCGCGGTGCTTGCGATCATGCTCGGCGTGCTGCCTGCGTCAGCCGCCGGCGTCGACAAGCTCTATGTGCTTTATTGCGGCGACATTGCCGCGCCGGATCAGTCCCGTTGGTCTCCCGGTGTCAACGTGGGTGTGCCAATCGAACTGTCGGACAATTGCTATCTGATCCATCACGCACAGGGCTGGTTTTTGTGGGACACTGGGCTGTCCGACGCGCTCGCCGCCGTTCCCGATGGAAAGAAGGACTCCAACAGCGGTCTCGTGCTGAAACGGACCAAGACGCTTTCGGGCCAACTCGAGCAGCTTGGCGTCAAGCCGGGCGATATCAAGGGTATCGGCATCTCGCATAGCCACCCCGACCATATCGGTAATGTGGAGGAATTCCCGCACGTCATGCTTTACGTGCAGAAGGCAGAGTATGATTGGCCGAATGCCGACGGCACGCCACGCTTTAAGCCCGAACATCCGGTGACCAAGCTTGACGGCGACCACGATATGTTCGGCGACGGTTCGATCGTGATCATTTCGACACCCGGCCATACGCCAGGGCACCAATCGCTGCTGGTGCGGCTGCCGAGAACCGGCGCGGTCGTGCTGTCCGGCGATGCCGTTCACTTCAAGGCCAATTGGGACAATCGCCGCGTCCCCGGCTTTAATACCAGCAAGGAGCAGACGCTCGCTTCGATGCAGCGCATCGCCGACATTTTGACGAAGGAGCATGGGCAGCTGTGGATCAACCACGACAAGCCGCAAAGCGACGGGCAGAAGAAATCGCCGGAATTCTATGAATGACCCGAGAGCGCCGAGCACGGATGACAATGTTAGAATCGGACCAGTAGCGCGGGAGACATAATGGCCGGCTTCGGCCTCAAATTTCATCATCTCGGCCTCGCCGTGCCGCGCGCCGATGAGGCGGTGACATTTCTCTCCGGCCTTGGCTACACGATCAGCGAGCGCATTTTCGACCCCGAACAGAATGTCAACCTGATGCTCTGCCAGCATCCGCACATGCCGGCGGTGGAGATTATCTGCCCGGGCAACGGGCCGGGGCCGATCGACAAATATGTCGCGCGGCGGGCAAGCGGCATTGTCTATCACGTTTGTTTCGAGACGACCGATCGCTTGGCAAGCCTCGCGGCTCTCGCTGCGGCCAAGCTTAATCCGATTTGCGTATCCGAGCCGCTTCCGGCCGCGCTGTTCGCGGGCCGCGCCGTTTCCTTTTATGCCGTCGTTGGCATGGGTTTGATCGAAATTCTGGAATAGTCAGTCGGTTGCTTCGGCGATCAGCCGCGGACTGACGAAGCGATCGAGCCGTCCGGAGCTGCGACGAAGCCGCGACCAATCGTCGAATGCAAATTCGATAACGACCAAGCCCAACGTCGGCAGTTTTTCGTTGACGCGCTCTCGCGCTTCGACGTCGCCGGAGGCGATCAATTGCACGGCAAGATCGTGCAAGCCCGGATTGTGGCCGACGACGAGAAGGGCCGACGCATCTTCAATCTCGCGGATGAGTTCGGCGAGCGTCTCGGCGCTGGCGTTATAAATGCGCGGATCATGCAGCATGCGCGGCGGTTTCTTAAAAGCCGCGGCAACGAGCGCCCAAGTTTCGTCCGCTCGCGTTGCCGGCGACACCAGCGCAAGATCCGGAACCAGCCGGTGGCGCGCCATGTAAGCGCCAATCAGTGGTGCGTCGGAGCGGCCCCGCGCCGTCAACTTGCGATCGCGGTCGCGCGCTGCGGGTTCGGGCCGCTCGGTTTTGGCATGGCGCAACAACAGCAAACGGCGCATCGGGCGATCGTCCGGTGTCGACATCGGTACGTCGAAGTCTGGGGGCCGATCCTAACATTCACATCCTTGTTCGGCACCCTCTCGCGCGGATGTTAGAATTAAAAGGGCCACCAGCAAACTGCGAGACTCAGCTGATCATTGGATTTGACATTCGCTTCACCAATTCGCCGTCAGGTAGGTAGCGAATGTCAAATCGGCTTCCACTAGTGTGCGGGATTTGAACTTCATATAGTGTAACCGCAAACCAGCCCAGGAACCTCATAACCAAGCTGACATTCAGATGCGCGGTCGCCGATCCGTCAACCGCGCGAAAATTCGAGTCATGGACGAAAACATTTCCCCAGCGGCCTACGGCGATACCTGGTATGCGGCGACCAAGGTCGAGGCGCCGGAACGGCCAAAGCTCAATATCGATCTCGACGTCGATGTTTGTGTCATCGGCGGCGGGCTTGCCGGGCTGACGACGGCAAGGGAAATCGCGCGCGGCGGCTGGTCGGTCGTTCTCGTCGAGGCCTCTCGTCTGGCGGCCAATGCTTCGGGCCGCAACACCGGCTTTGTGCTTCCGGGTTTCGCCGCCACGCCGGAAACAATCATCAGCCGCGTTGGCTTGGCGCGGGCCCGCGATTTGTGGGCGTTGTCGCAAAGTGGGGTCGATTATGTCCGCGAGGCGATTTCCAGCGGCGCCATGCCCGGCGTCGATCCGCAACACGGCTGGCTTTACGTCTCGAAAGCCAACAACGGCGATGAGTTCATGAAGTTGATCGGCTTACTTGGCGAGTTCGGCGCCGAGATCGAAGGCTGGCCGCTTGAGCAAGTGCGCGCAACATTACGCAGCGAACGGTACTTCCACGCGATTCATTTTCCGCGGGCAATCAACATCCACCCGCTCAATTATGCGCTCGCTCTCGCCACCGCCGCCGAGCACGATGGTGCACGCATCTTCGAAAATACCCCGGCTTTGTCGATCGATCCGGCGGGCGTCCGCAAGCGCATCGTCACCCCGGCTGCGCGGTTGCGCGCCAACCATGTCGTGCTGTGCGGGAATCTTCAAATCAGAAGGCTAGTGCCGCAGATCGGCGCCGCACTGGTTCCGGTTACCACTTACATCATAACGACCGCGCCGCTTGGCACGACGCTTACCGAAACAATCGGCTATCGTGGCTCGGTCAGCGACGGCGACCGCGCCGACAATCACTACCGCATCGTGGATGGCGACCGATTGATGTGGTCCGGCCGGGTCACCGCTTGGGCCGGCGACGCGCGCCGTTATGTGCGGACGCTGACCGCCGACATCCGTAAAACTTATCCTCAGCTCGGCGAGGTTGCGGTCGATTACGCCTGGTCCGGCACTCTCGGGCGCTCTATTCACGGGATGCCGCAGATCGGCGAGCTTGCCCCCGGTGTTTGGTTGGCGAGCGGCTTCGGTGGCCACGGCCTCAACACCACCGCGATGGCTGGAAAACTTATTGCGCGCGCGATCGTTCACGGCGATCAAACATGGCGCCAGTTCACGCCGTTCGAACTAGTATGGGCCGGTGGAATTTTCGGCCGCGCGATCACGCAAGTCAATTATTGGGCAAGCCTTTTACGTTCCGCTTTGGCGGAGCGGCGGGCACGCGCTGCCGATTCAGCCTCCCGCGCGCACCGGCAGGAGTCGCCCGATGCCGGACAGGCATCTGCCGAACCGGCCGGACAATCAGTTGTGGAAAATCAGGAGCATGTGGTGAAGGCGGCGAAACCGGACCATGCGTCATCCGACGACGCGGCCATCACCATGCGAACGGAAATGTCGGAGCCCGCCGGACTACGCGAGACCGCGATGGCCGGAGGCGAGACACCGCCCACGACCGGTACCGGCAAAAAGCCCCGACGCCGCAAAAGTCGCAAAAGCGCAGAAGTGTAAAGCGCAGAAGTGTAAAGTGTTGCCTCTACAGCACATTATTAATCTGTCTGAGAGATTCACCCGCAAACGATTAGGACGGCTGTCGCCTCCAAGCCGGATTTGCGTTACAAACGGCATCGGACTCCGTGGGCGCACGGAGAGGGGCGTCGTATGGTTTTTGGTGGATGGCAACTCGTGGTTGCCGCGCTTGCGTTTGTCACGCCGGCTGCCGCCGCCGATGTCGATCAGGGTGCACCTACGGCACCGCCAATAATCGTCAAGGTGCCGGCTGCCGTGTCCGACTGGGTCGTCACCATCGGCGGCGAAGTTCGGGTGTTGCCGGCTTGGCCGGGTGCGCCGAGCACAGTTTACGGCTTCGGCGGTTTCCCGCTCTTTAGTCTCAGCAAACCCGGCGATCCGCCGGTCTTCTTCGGCGCTCGCGACGGCTTTGGGGTGCCTCTGCTCGACCGCGGTACGTTTCAGGTCGGACCTGTCGGAACGCTGTCCTGGCCGCGTTACGTCAACCCTTGGGGTTCACTGCATGGCCTCAACAACGTTGATTGGGCGGCACAGCTTGGAGTCTACGCGCAATACTGGCCAGTGCCGTGGTTGCGCATTCGCGGCGAAGCCCGCCAAGGTGTCGGAGGCGAAACCGGTCAGACCGGCAACCTGTACGTGGATGCGGTCATTCCGCTGGCGCAGTTCCGATTGTCGGGCGGACCGCGTCTCACCTTGCAATCGGCCGCCGCCACATCGCCTTATTTCAGCATCACGCCCGCGCAATCCATTACCTCTGGATTGCCAGCCTACAATGCCGGCGGCGGGGTGTACTCTTATGGCGCCGGCGGGCAGCTTGAGTATTTCTTCAATCAGCATTGGCAGGTTCACGGCCTCGTCGAATACGAGCGCCTTGCCAGCGCGGCGGCCGATTCTCCGCTGGTGACGATGCGGGGATCGCCAAACCAATTCACCTTTGGTGTCGGCGGTACTTATACGTTCAGCATGCACCCATTGTGGTGAGCTGTTTGCCGCTTCAGCGGCCCTCGCGTCTCGACATAAATGCCAAGCGTTCGAACAGGTGCACATCCTGTTCGTTTTTGATCAGCGCGCCGTGCAACGGCGGGATCAGCTTCTTGGGATCGCGCTCGCGTAACGTCTCAAGCGAAATGTCTTCGACCATGAGCAATTTGAGCCAGTCGAGGAGTTCGGAGGTCGAAGGCTTCTTCTTCATGCCGGGCACGTCGCGGATTTCGTAAAACAACCGCAATGCTTCTGCAACGAGGCGATTTTTGATGCCGGGGAAGTGGACCTCGATGATCGCGCGCATAGTGTCCGGATCGGGGAAGCGGATGTAGTGGAAAAAGCAGCGCCGCAGAAAAGCGTCCGGCAGTTCCTTTTCATTGTTCGAGGTAATCACCACGATCGGCCGCCGCCGCGCGTGAATGGTTTCGCCGGTTTCGTAAACGAAGAACTCCATGCGGTCGAGTTCCTGCAGGAGGTCGTTCGGGAATTCGATGTCGGCCTTATCGATTTCGTCGATCAGCAGAACCGGACGATCGTCGGCGACGAAGGCATCCCACAATTTGCCGCGCTTGATGTAGTTACGGATGTCCTTGACGCGCGCGTCACCCAGTTGACTGTCGCGAAGCCGGGTGACCGCGTCATATTCATACAAACCCTGCATCGCCTTGGTGGTCGACTTGATGTGCCATTCAATCAGCGGCGCGCCGAGCGCCTTGGCGATCTCGACCGCGAGTACGGTTTTGCCTGTGCCCGGTTCACCTTTGACCAGCAACGGCCGCTCGAGTGCAATTGCGGCGTTGACCGCGACTTTGAGGTCGTCGGTGGCGACATAGGCGCTGGTGCCTTCAAAACGCATTCGCAAATCCTTCGTATCGGTTTCACGTTTAAGCATGTCGAACTTGCTGCTCACAAGGCAGCTTGGCGGTTAGGTAGTGAGCGAGCCGGCCGGCCGAAATTGCATCGGTCAGGCGGCAATTTTTGCCGCCCGGTCGGCACATCCGTGCCGGGGACGGCTTCGGTCATAAGCCATAAGCTATTGATGTTTAATGAGTAAAGTAGTGGCACGCGGTTTGCTCCCGTTTCGCCCTGTAAGCGGTGGAAGCCCGCCAGTCGTGCGCCGCCGTTGTCGGTTGAGGACCGCGTTGGAGAGACAGTCATGGGTATTTTTGATGCATTGACCACCGCCGTTGCTGGTCTGCAATCTCAGTCGTTCGCGCTACAGAACATTTCCGGCAATATCGCCAACTCGCAGACGACCGGCTACAAAGGAACCAACACTTTTTTTGAGGATTTGGTTTCGGCCGCCGCCGCCGGCCAGCAAACTGCGAACGGCGTTACAGCCGGCTCAGCCGCCACGAATACCGTTCAGGGGACGATCCAAAGCACGTCGGTCTCAACCGACATGGCGATCAACGGCGTCGGCTGGTTCGTCGTCGCGCAACCGACCGGTACGGCGGACAACGCCCCGGTGTTCAGCGGTGTCTCCGATTATACTCGTGCCGGCGATTTCACACTCAACTCGGGCGGATATCTGGTAAACGGCGCCGGCTATTACCTGATGGGCATCCCGATCGATGCGGCGACCGGCAATCCGGTCGGTAGTTCACCGCAGGTGCTCCAATTCAACAATGACTTTGTGCCGGCGCAAGAGACGACAGCGATACAGTACCAGGCAAATCTGCCGACCTCGCCGACCTCGGGCTTACTGGTTCCTGCCGACTACGCGGTTAATCCGGTTACCGGCGGTACCGTCGAGGCCAATGATTCCGCCACGTTCACGAGCCAATCGATCGATGGCGGCTCAATCACGGCGTACGACACCGAGGGCAATCCGGTTAACATCCAGTTTCGTTGGGCCGAGACGGCAACCGGTTCGTGGCAACTTTTCTATCAAAGCGATTCCGCCGCCACCGGCACACAAACGGCCTGGACCAACTCAGGCACAACGTTCGCTTTCAACTCCAATGGCGAATTATCGCCGGCTATTTCGAACATAACGCTCAATAACCTGACCGTGAACGGCGACAACCTCGGCAACGTTCAGGTCAACTTCGGCACCAACGGCTTGACGCAGTTTGCCAATTCAAGCGGCACCGCACAGGTGAGTCAACTACAGCAAAACGGCTTTGCCGCCGGTCAATTGGAATCCGTTGCGGTCGATAGCCAAAACCAGATCACTGGCACGTTTTCCAACGGCCAAACCATTCCGTTGGCCCAGATTACGCTCGCGACATTCAACGGCACGGACTCGCTGCAGGCGCTTAACGGCCAAGCCTATGCCGCAACCGTCGACTCCGGTCCGCCGATCTACGGCGCGACCGGTCAGGTCGTCGGCAGTTCGCTGGAAGCCTCCAACGTCGACATTGCTACACAGTTTAGCCAACTAATTGTGGCGCAGCAGGCGTATTCGGCGAACGCCAGGGTGATGACGACCGCAGACCAGATGATCCAGAGCCTGTTGCAAGTGATTCAGTGAAATCGATCGCAGGCTCGCGACAGTCGGTAAGCCGCGTGGACCGCTAGAGCGATGGGCCTTTCCCAGGCGTTATCGGCCGCCCTGGCTGGCATCAATGTAACCCAGCAGGGCCTTTCGGTGATCGCCGGTAACGTGGCGAACGCTAACACGCCCGGTTACGTCGATGAATCCGTCAATCAGGCCGAAGTTGCGATGCCGGGGCAGGCCGGCGTTAGCGTCGACACCGACGGCATCAACCGCAATCTCAATACGTTGCTGCAAAGCCAGTTATGGACGGAAACCTCCGGCGATTCCTACGCCGACACCAGCGCGCAAATCTACCAGCAGCTCCAGCAAATCTACGGGACGCCGGGCTCGGCGTCGTCGTTTGACGCCATCTACAACAATTTCACCGCCGCGCTACAGGCGCTCACCGCCAGTCCCAGTTCCTATTCGGCACAGACGCAGGTTGTCGGCGCCGCGCAGCAAGTGGCGCAAGCCCTCAATTCGATGACTGCGACGATCCAGCAGCTGCGCACGCAGGCAGAGCAGGGTATCGCGAGCGGCGTGCAGACGGTCAACACCGCGTTGCAGCAGATCGCTCAGATCAATCAGCAGCTCTCGGGCGACACCAGCCAAGACGGCACCGTGGCGGCGCTCGAAGACCAGCGCGACGAAGACATCACCCAGATCACGCAGATGATGAATGTCAGCGTCGTGCAGGGCTCCAACAACCAGATTTCCGTTTTCACCAGTGCCGGCCAACAACTGGTCGCCGGCGGCCAGGCTTCGCAGCTTCAATTCGGCGATGCCGGCACACTGACGGCGTCGTCGCTGTGGAGCGCCAATCCGAGTGCGGACGGCGCCGGCACGATCACGCTCGTTTCGCCTTCCGGCGCCAGCACCGATTTGATCGCCACCAACGCCATTCAGTCTGGTGAAATCGGCGCTTACCTGCAAATGCGTGACTCGATCCTGCCGCAGGCGCAAACGCAGCTTGACGAGTTTGCCAACCAGATGTCGCAAGCGCTGTCGAACCAGACAATAGCGGGAACCGCCGTTACGGCGGGGTCCCAGTCTGGGTACAGCGTCGACGTCGGATCCCTGTCCCCCGGCAATTCAATCACGCTTACCTACACCGACAGCAGCAATGTCCAGCACACCGTCACGATTGAATCGCTCGGCGCAGGCGGATCGCTGCCGCTGCAAACTTCGCCGCCCGGCTCGAACAATCAGATTATCGGTATCGACTTCTCCGGCGGGATGAGTTCGGTCGTGACGCAGCTCAACGCGGCATTCGGCGCAAATCTGCAATTCTCCAATCCGTCGGGCACCGTTCTGCAGGTTCTTAACAACGGCAGTGGCAACGTCGTCGACTCGATGTCCGAAGTTTCGACCGCCACAACGCTGACCGGCGGCAGTGCGCAACTCCCGCTGTTCACCGATGGAACGCAGCCGATCACTGGAGCGATCACTTCGACTGGCTCGCAGACCACCGGGCTTGCCGGCACGATTGCGGTCAACCCGGCCTTGGTCGCTTCGCCGTCCAGCCTCGTCCTTTATTCGTCTAGTACGTCAAGCGGCGATCCGACGCGGCCGAATTTCATTCTCAGTCAATTGGCCAACGCTTCGCTGACATTTTCTCCCGCAACCGGCGTCGGCAGCGCGACACAGCCCTATAGCGGAACGCTGAGCGACTATCTCAGTCAGGTCGTCAGCCAGCAAACCCAGGCGACCAACGCCGCGACCAGCCTGCAACAGGGGCAGGATACCGTCGTCGCAGCGTTGCAGCAGCGTTACAATGACGAATCCGGCGTCAATATCGACACCGAGATGTCGAACCTGATCGCTCTGCAAAACGCGTACGGCGCCAATGCGCGGGTCATGACCACCATTCAGCAGCTGATGGCGACGCTGCTGCAAACGGTGTCCTGATGAGTATTACCGGTCCCGGTTCGCTGACCGCCAGTAACTTGCTGGCGCAGAACAATATCATGACTCAGCTCAACACGCTGAGCCAGCAGCTGGGCACCGGCGAGGCGGCTACGACCTATTCCGGTCTCGGATCGCAGGCCGGAATAGCCTTGCAACTAAGCGCGCAGCTTGCCGCGATCAATGGCTACAGCTCGACCGCCAACGACGTTAGCACGACTTTGCAAGTTGCCCAGACGGTGCTCAATCAGCTGAGCGGCGCCAGCAACGATGTGCAGCAGGCGATCAGTCAGCAGGGCGCATTCACGCTTGACAACAACGGTCAAACCACGACGCAAACCGCAGCCGCGAGCTACTTCGATCAAATCGTGTCGCTGCTCAACACTCAGGTCGGAGGTACTTATCTGTTCTCGGGCAGCGCAGTAACCGATCCTTCCGTCGCTTCGACTAACGCCATTCTCTATGGCAATGGCTCGCAGGCGGGCCTGACGCAGGTGATGGCGGCGCGACTGCAAGCCGATGAAGGTACGAACGGACTTGGCCGGCTTAACGCGCCGACGCTCGCGGGAACGACAGTAACGCTCGCGCAGCAGAATGCCGGCTCGCCGTTCGGCTTTCAACTCGCGGGCATTAGCTCAACCATCGCCGGCGCCAACGTCACCGGCCCGAGTGGCTCACCACCGTCGGTGTCGGTCGATTTGACCTCGAACCCGACCGGCGGCGACGTTACCTTCGACTTCACCCTGCCCGACGGTTCGAGCCAAACCATCACGTTACAGGCAACGACAGCGTCGCCGCCGGGTGCCAATCAATTCACCATTGGCGCAACGGCAGCCGATACCGCTACCAACCTGCAAACCGCATTGAACACGGCTGTCACCAATCTGGCGCAGACGGCGCTACCGGCGGCTTCCGCCATCGCCGCGGCCAACAACTTCTTCTCCGATCCGCCGCAGGTCGTTTCTGGTACGCCGGCGACGGCGACTTCGCTAACGGACGGTACTTCCGCCAATACCGTGTTCTGGTACACCGGTGAAAACGGCTCGACCCCCGCGTCGCAAACCGCCGTAGCGCAAGTCGGCCCGTCGGAGACCATCGCATACGGCATGCGCGCTACCGAGCCGGCAATTGCTTCGCTGCTCGCCAACGTCGCTGTGCTGGCGGTCAGCAGCTACTCGCCGAGCGATCCCAACGCGCAGGCAAGCTACCAAGCGCTTTGCCAAAGCGTGCAGCAAAATCTAAGCGGTCAACCCGGCACGCAAACGATCAGCGATATCGCGGCGAACTTGGCCAGCGCGCAGACCAGCATCAGTAACGCCACGACGTTGAATACCCAGACGCAAAATACGTTGCAGGATCTTTTGCAAGGAATTGAAGGGGTCAACCAGAATCAGATCGGCGAGGATATTCTGACGCTGCAAAACAATTTGTCGGCGTCGATGTCGGTCACCGCGCGGCTCGCGCAGATGAGCCTGGTCAACTATCTGGCGCCGGTCAGCGGCTAGCGCGGGTTTCAAGCCGGACCTGACGTTATTCACATCGTTCAGTTTGCGTATCTGTTTTCAAGAAAGCCAATGGGGAAGCCGTGGCGTATTCCGCCCCGCGAAAAGCGGTCTGGAGACCCGCTTGATATCCGTTACGGCACGTTCGGTTGCGATCTCGGGCCGTCGTGTGCCGGGGCCCTGACAAAAATTGAGTCGCCGGCGCAGGTTGCGTTTCGGCCAAAATAATCGGTGAACCGCGTATCCACCAAATAATTGCCGGGATGCGCGCTGAGAAATTGGCGAATCGCCGGTCGCTTCACTTCGCTGTCCTCGATCACTAGGTAATCGCCCGGCAACAGAAATTGGTGCATGTGCTCGATGACGCCGGCTACATTATGGTGCGCGTCTTCGACAACAAGCCACGGATGCGGTTGTGAGCGCAGGAGTTCCGGATCAAACAAGGTATCGGGATTGCCGCAGTCGCCATGATAAAAGCTGACGCCGGGATGCTCTATCTCGACTTTCTTCAGGTCGACCGAATGGACGCACCCTTCAATGCCACAGAGCGCAAGGTGGTCGGCGAACCAGACTGCACTGCCGCCTAAACCGGATCCGATTTCGAATATGGTGCGTGGCCGCAGCTCCGAAATGAGCGCCGGGTATATTGCGAAGTCGAAGACGGTCTTCAGCAGCGGCGTGCCGCGCCATCGCATCAGTGCCGGCGCTCCCTGGCACGTCAACAGCACATCGATGCCGAACTCGGTACCATAGTGCGGATGATAATGAGCAGCTGAACGCTCGCGTTGGGCGAATTCGACAAACCGGCCCTGCTGCCACCGATGAAGAAACAGGCGTAGCCGCTGCAAATCCCATTGCAGGCCTTGGCCCACAGCGGGCGATCGCGCGGCCAGCTCGGTTACGCTATCTTCCCAGGGCCGCCCCCTTTCGAGCGGGATGAGTGCTTTCGCTACGCGCGTGAACCAACTGTCGAAGATGCTCAGCAGGCCTCGTTGCTCCTGCTGCACCCTTGCTTTCGTATCGCTCAGATATTTGACAGCGGCCGCCTTCAAGAGGTCGCCTGAAATCAGCTCGGCCGCGTCAGCCATCTCGGCCACTAATCCTGGCGCGCAAGCCGGTGGCGATGCCCCGATTGATCTTGATGATATTCCTGAGATGCTCGGGGTGCGGCTTGGTCATTAGTGAAAACGTTTCGGCCATGATCCACGCGCCAAGCCGTGTCAGATTTTGGCGGATCTTGGCCGGAAGCCGGTTGTCATCGTGAGTGACGGAATCGAGAAATACGGTCCAAAGTCTACGATTGTACGTCAGCGCGTCGTAGAGGCCGGACGGCTTGTCTTGCCAGGAATCGTGGACGGCTTGCAGCTTGGCGGCCGCTTGCAGCAAAAGGGTAGCTTCGAGCTCGCGCGGGGCCGCGGTTTCTTTTGCGACTTTGGCGTAAGCCTTGGCGCCGTAGGCCATGGTGCTGATACCCTTTGGCCGTTTTGTACGGTTTGCGGCTTAAGATTTCATTATTGATGAGGTTGGTCGAAGGGTGGGGTAGCCCACAAAGAAGAGCGGCGGGGCATTTCTGCCCCGCCGCTTTTGCCAAAGGCCTGTTCAGGAAGGGTTAGCCGAACAGCTTAAGCACCGATTGGTTGGCCTGATTGGCGATGGACAGCGCCGAGATTTCCAGCTGCTGCTGGGTCTGCTCGGTGAGCAGGTCGGCGCTTTCCTGGTTCTGATCGGCCACAACGAGGTTGCTGGCGCCGGTCTGCAACGTATTGATCATCGCGGTTTCGAACGACTGGCGGGTGCCGATGACGCCCGAATTGGTGCCAAACGTTTCCGTCTGCGTCTGCACCGTGGTGATAGCGTTGTTGAGATCCGTCACAAGGGCGCTTAGTCCGGTGGACGAATTGTCCTGGAAGGAGCCGGAGCCCGAGCCGCTGACAGTCGAAAGACCGAGGCCCGAGGCATTATAGGTCACGCCTTGGATGGTCACCGAGCTGGTGCCGGACGGGTTGAAGTCGATCGTCAAGTCGTTGCCGGCCAGCAGGTTGACGCCGTTGTAGCCGGAGTCGCCAGCGAGCTGGGTGATCTGCGTCAGCAATCCGTTGTAGTTGGTTTGCAGGGTGCTACGGGTCGAGCTTGTGCCGTAAACCGCAGTGCCGCTCAGACCAAGCGCTGTCTGGCCGCTGCCGCCTAACGCGAAGCTGGTGGAACCGGAGTTGGCGGTGAGGACGATATCGCCCGAACCGTTGTCACTCGCGGTCACCGCACCCGAGCTGCCGAGACCGGACGTGCCGTTGATGTCGGCTTCGACTTGGCTCAGGGTCGAGCTGGCGGCGATCGAAACGCTATAGGTGGTGCCGCCGACGGCGATTGTCAGCGTGCTGGCGGCGAGGCTGACGTTCGCGCTGGTGCTGAGACTGACCGTGCCGGTGGTCGCACCTGCGGTCTGGCTGGCCTGCTGGGCCTGTTGCACCGTCGACAAAGCCTGTTGGAGCAGGCTGGTGATGCCGGTGAGGCCGTTGGTCGCCGCGTTGATCGTCTGCTGGCCCTGACCGATCTGCTGAAGCAGCGCGCTGAGCGAGTTCGCGGTGTTGGTCAGGTTCTGCGAAGTGAAATAGGCGCTCGGATTGTCGGCGGCGGAGTTCACCGCTTTGCCGGTGGAGAGCGCTTCCTGCGTAGTGGTCAAATCGGAGGCGGTCTGCTGCAGCGACAGCAGGTTCTGCCGAATGCCCGAGGTTAAAGTGATGTCAGACATGTGGTACACCCTTCTGGTTACAGGCCGTACTGGCGTGCACTTGCAGTACGTACCGTACCCGCGAGTGCGTGTTCCGATCAGTCCGATCGGCTGCCGAAGCTTTGCCTCATTTCGTTTAAAGACGCGTAAATCTACGTACCTTCTGCGCAGATGCGTCTCAGCGTTGCGCGCTGCCCAGGAAAAATCCGCCGAAGGCGGCATTTGTTGAGACGGGCAAGTTCCCGCGATTTCGACCGTTAGGGCGGTTTCGCAGGTGAGTTTAATCGGCTCTTAACTATTTTCCGTTGGCTATTGATTAACCATAACTGCAAAGTTGGATGAACCGCGCCATGGTCGCGACTATTTTTTTCCCCGATCAAGTCAACCTCGTCATCGCGACGCCGAGTTTTGGCGGGCAGATTTCCGTCCTCTGTGCCGCGTCGCTGTTCAAGCTGCAAAAGCTCCTGCGCGGTTATCGCGGCGTCAATCTCAAAATCCTATTCAAAGATGGCGATGCGCTCATCACGCGAGCACGCGCCAGCCTGATTGCGCAATTTCTTGAAGATCCGGACGCGACGCATCTGCTGTTTTTGGACGCCGATATCGGCTTCGAACCGGAGCAGGTGTTGCGGCTGATTCAGTGCGGCGCCGAGATGTGCGCGGCGGTTTATCCGATAAAGCGGATCGATTGGGATAGGGTCAAATCGGCCATCGATAGCGCCCGTTCCGAACCGGCCGCGGCCTCGCTGAAATACGTGGTCGAGGTCGACGACCCGAATGCCGTCGTCCAGGCCGGCGGCTTCGTCAAAGTCCGTTACGCCGGCACCGGTTTCCTGATGATCCGGCGCACCGCGCTGGAACGAATGTGCGCGCGATATCCGGAACTGCAATTCAAACGCGACCATTCGAGTGATGCTGCGACCGCAAGCGACAAAAGGTTCGCGCTGTTCGAATGCATGATCGGCGAGGACGGTACCTATCTGAGCGAAGATTTCGCGTTCTGCAAGCGCTGGACCGACATGGGCGGCGAAATCTGGGCCGATCTCGGCAGCAAGCTCAGTCACGTCGGCCCGGTGGTGTTTTGCGGCGATCTTTCAACGCAGTTCGCCGGTGTGAGCGCTTAAGCGCTCAATCACGCCAGCATATCGACCAGTGTTCCACTCACGCCGCTGGCCGACAGGATCGAGGCGGCGCTGCTCGATATCTGCTCGCCGATCGTAGATACGCTCGCGCTCGTGGAAGATTTGCTCGATGATCCCGTCGATGAGCCGCTTGACGCTGTGGTCGACGCGCTCGTGCCCGACGCACTCGCGCTCGTTGAAGCGGCCGAAGTCGCCGCGGGTTTCTTCGGCGCGAAACTATTGTTGCCAACTCCGAAGCCAAGCGCGGCCGCATCGTTGCCGCTGCCTTCGACGGTGATGATGTCCTTTGTACTACGCGCCGTGATGGTCAGGTGGCCGCTGGCATTGAGAGACGCGGTCACGAATGCCGGTCCTGAGTTGATGGCAGTAATCAGGCTGCCGATGGTGTCGGTGCCTGTGGACGTGTAGTTAGTGATATTGGTGCCATCATCGATGCTGAATGTGCCGCCGGGAAGAACGCCGAGCGTCGATAGTGGAGTGCTTGTCGTTACCGGCACAGTGCTCGTCCCTGTCGCCGGCGTCGTCGAAGCAGTGGAGCTTGACGACGTTGATGACGCCGACGCTGTGGTCGATGAAGCGTTCGTTGTAGAGCCGCTCGAAGAGCCGTCCAGCACCTGCTGTATGAGAGCCGTCAACTGAGACTTCGTTCGCGTCAACGCCTCATTGTTGGCGATACTGGCGAGGCCTTTTCCCAGATTGGTTTCGGCATTCTGCATGACGGTGATGAGCGAATCGTCAGCCGACTGCGCCGCGCTTTGGGCTTGCGCCTGTTGCCAGTAATTCTGGTCCTGCTGGTAGAACGAAAGACTTTGGATACTCACCGGCTCGTCCTTGCGGCGTCGCCCGGCGTCCTTGATGCCAGCCGACGGTTAATGGCCGGTGTGCAAGCCTCCATCTTTACGTTTGATTAACCAACTTGATCGACCTTGGCGGACGCGCGGGCACGGGCGATTGGATGGCTTCGTGCGGAGTCACGCATGGGCAGGCGGTCGTCGGTGCAGCGCGCGGACATGGCGCAGTCCATCCAGCAGGCGCTGGCGCTGCACCGCCAAGGCCAACTCGAAAAAGCCGGTCAAATCTACCGATCGGTCCTCGCCGCCGATCCGCACAATTTTGACGCGTTGCATTTGAGCGGGGTTCTGCGGCACCAGCAGGGGCAGTCGGCGGAAGCTCTGCGGCTGGTTGCGGCCGCGCTCAAAACGCAACCCAGATCCGCCGATGCGCTGACTAATTATGGCCTTATCCTTGATGCGCTCAAACGCCATCAGGAAGCGTTGGCGAAATTCGAGCAGGTCTTGGCGCTGCGCAAGAACGATGCCGGCGCACACTACAATTGCGGCAACGCGTTGTTCGCGCTCAAGCGCCATGCCGATGCGTTGGCGAGCTACGACCGTGCGCTGGCGTTGATGCCCGGTCATGTCGAGGCGCGTTTCAGGCGCGCCAACGCGCTTGCCGCGCTTGGGCGTCACGCCGACGCCGTTATCGACTACGAGGCGGTACTGCAGCTGCGCCCGACATTCGCGCCGGCATTTAACCGGCGCGGCAATTCATTGCTTGCGCTCAAGCGGCAAGACGCGGCGCTTGCCTCCTACGACGGAGCGCTTGCAGTCGAGCCGGACAACGCCGAATTCCTCAGCAATCGCAGCGTCGCGCTCTTGGAACTTGGCCGGCCCGATGAAGCCTTGGAAAGCTGCGCAAGGGCCCTTGCCCTCCGGCCGCAATATGCCGACGCTTTCTACAACCGCGGAAACGTACTCTTGACACTCGGGCGGTTCGACGATGCGCTCGCAGATTTTGCAGCCGCGCTCGTTCTCGAACCGCAGCGCGTCGACGCGCTCAACAATATTGGGCTGGCGCTCGTTGCCCTGAAACGGCCGGCGGAGGCTCTCGAAAAATATAATAGCGCCTTGGCGATCGATCCGCGACATCTGGAGACGCTTCATAATCGCGCGATTGCATTGTGCGACCTCAAGTTGCTCGACGAGGCGCTTGCCGCCTGCGAGCACATTCTTACGCTCGATCCGTCGCATGTCGAGACGTTTAATACCCGCAGCGTCGTTCTCCGCAAGCTCAAGCGCTATGACGATGCATTAGCCAGTAGCAGTGCCGCGCTGACGCTGGCGCCGGAACACAACGTTGCCGAGATCAACCACGGAATGGCGCTGCTTGAGCTTGAGCGTTTTGACGAAGCGCTGGCAAGCTTCGATAAAGTACTCGGCCGCGAACCGGATAACGTGAGCACTCTGATCAACCGCGGTAACGTGCTGATCAAGCTCAAGCGTTTCGCCGACGCGGTGGCTACTTACGACGCCGCGCTGGCGCTCGATCCGGATAATGCGGTTGCGTTCACGGACCGCGGCGTCGCACTGACGCTGCTTGGCCGGCTCGACGAAGCCGTCGCGATGCACGATCGCGCGATTGACATCAATCCCGAACTGCCTGCCGCACGTATCAATCGGGGCAACACACTGGTGGGCGTCAATCGCATGCAGGACGCGCTCGCCGACTACGCGCAAGCCATCGCGATGGAGCCGGAAAATCCCGAAGCGCATTTCAATGCTGCGGTTACACGGCTGTGTCTCGGCGACTTTCGCGAAGGCTGGAAACAATACGAATATCGCTGGAAGAAGAAGGATGTCGCGTCGAGCTGGCGCGAATTTGAAAAGCCGATCTGGCGCGGCGAAAGGGATCTCCGAGGCAAGACCATCTTGTTGCTTGCCGAGCAGGGTTTGGGCGACACCATCCAGTTCATGCGCTACGCGCCGATGGTCGCCGATCTCGGCGCCAAGGTCATCCTCGGCGTGCAGGCGCCGCTGACCGCCCTGGCGGCGACTTTACCCGGACTTTCCATGGTGCTCGCCAACGGCGCGCCATTGCCCGACTTTGATCTATATTGTCCGCTGCTCAGCGTGCCACTCGCCTTCAAGACCGATCTTGCCACCATCCCAGCGACGGTACCGTATTTGTGGCCGCAGGCGGACCGACTCGCCGCCTGGAGGCCGCGGTTGCCTGACAACGGCCGTTTGCGGATCGGGCTGTGCTGGGCCGGCAATCCGGTGCATCTGAACGACCGCAATCGTTCGATGCGGCTGGATCAACTGGCCGATGTGCTGGCAGTTCCCGGCCTCGACTTCATCAGCGTGCAGAAAGAATTGAACGACGCCGATGCCGCAGTGCTCAACGCTTGCGGTGTGGTTGAGCTCGGGCGGCAGTTTGCCGACTTTGCCGATACCGCTGCTGTTGTTGCCATGCTCGACGTCTTAGTGACAGTCGATACCTCGGTTGCACACCTTGCCGGCGCGATGGGCAAGGCGGTGGCACTGCTGGTGCCGTTCTCGCCGGATTGGCGTTGGCTGCTCGATCGCACCGACAGCCCGTGGTATCCGAGCATGCGGCTTTACCGCCAACGCACAGTCGGCGACTGGAGCGAACCACTCAAACTCCTCGAGACGGAACTGGCCGAGGTCGCCTGCCGGCCGGCCAACCGAGGCGCTACAAAACTTTGCTGATTGCCAGCGGTTTGCCCTGCTTCGGATTCGGGGGCGTGGTGCGCCCGGTCGCGCCATAGACTTGCGGCGCCGCTTTGCGGGCGAGGTCACCTGACAACCGGCGGACGATTCCCTCGGACACCGCGTGCGAGGTCGCAAGCACAATCATGTTCTTTTGCAGCACAGCGCGAAATGCTTCCTGCCCCCGGTTGAGGGCGGTAACGGCGGCCGGCGCGACGCCCAACAAGAATTTTGCGTTGGCCTTGAGGCGTTCGGCACGGGTAAATAATTGTCCGGCGAGTTCGCTCTTGGTCGATCCGAGCGCGGCCGCCTTGCGTATTTTGCCGGCGTGGACGAGCGCGGTCTCCTCGGCAACGACGCCGCTGAGTTTGTCGATCAGCCCGGTCACCTGGGCAATGGCGGCGTCCGCTTCGCTACGGGTGGTGATTGCATTCATGACGATTTTAGCCCCTGTTGCTTGAGCAATGCGTCGTAAACATGCGACGCTATGCCGATGCCGCCGTTTTTGGCGAAAGACTTGGCGTATTGGTCGGTGAGCATTGAGCGCCAGATTTTCAGGGCGCCGCTGCCTCCGAACGGTCCTTCGCCATCGACGCCGGCGTACATCTGCTGGAACATTGTGTTGAGGAACATCGCCTCGAATTGTTGAGCGGCGGCTTTGGCCTTGCCCTTGATCTTGAGCGCGGCCTGCGCCTGTGCGCTTTGTGAGTCACCCAGCGAGCCGAGCGTTTGGCCGAAAGTGGCGGCTGCGGCGGCTGGTATGGCAGCAGCAACGGTCATCACATCACCTCAATGTCGGCCTGAATGGCGCCGGCGGCCTTGATCGCTTGCAAGATCGAGATCAAATCGCGCGGACCAATACCGAGTGCATTCAGTCCGTCCACGATCTGCTGGAGCGAGACGCCCTCGCGCACGACGGCGAGTTTTTTACCTTCTTCGACCACACCGACATGCGTGCGCGGCACGACCACGGTCTTGCCGCGCGATAACGGTGCCGGCTGGCTGACTTGTGGGGCTTCGGAAATGGTAACGGTCAGATTACCCTGCGCCACCGCCACGGTGGAGACACGGACGTCGCGGCCAATGACAATGACGCCGGAGCGCTCATCGATCACGATCTTGGCCGTTTCATCAGGCTCCACTTGCAGCTGTTCGATCTCTGTCAGCATCGAGACGATATTTTGCGGGAATTTCTGCGGCAGTGTCAGTTGCACGGTCGAAGGATCGAGCGGCTCGGCGACCGGCGAACCGATATAGTCGTTGACCGCAATGGCGATGCGCTTGGCGGTGGTGAAATCGGCGTTGCGCAGCGCCAGCCGCAAATGGCCGAGCGTTGCCAGCGAAAATTCGATCTCGCGCTCGATGATCGCTCCGTTCGGCAGTCGGCCGACGGTCGGCACGCCGCGCGTCACCTTGGCGGCTTCACCTTCAACCTGAAAGCCGCCGATGGCGAGGGACCCTTGTGCCACCGCGTAGACATTGCCGTCGGCGCCAAGGAGCGGAGTCACCAACAGCGTACCGCCGAGCAGGCTTTTTGCGTCGCCCAAAGCCGAGGCGGTGACGTCGATGCGCGTGCCTTGGGTGGCGAACGGCGGCAGATTGGCGGTGACCATCACCGCGGCGACGTTGCCGGTGCGGATCTGCTGGCCGCGGATGTTGACCCCAAGCCGTTCCAGCATGCCTTGCAGCGATTGCTTGGTGAACGGCGAATTGTTGAGCGTGTCGCCCGTACCGTTGAGGCCGACCACCAGCCCGTAGCCGATCAGTTGGTTCTGTCGGATACCCTCGATACTGGCGAGGTCTTTAATGCGCGAAGTCGCGGTCGCCGTCGAAACGGCGCACGTCAAAACCGCCAGCGCGACAAGCGCAGGCCCAAGCGTCCTATGCATCTCCTGCTCCCCAAGAGGTCGGACGGAAACCTCTTTGCGAGACGCGTGCCAAGACGTGCCGCCTCGATAAGACATTGAAATACAAAAGCTATCTGAGTTCAGCGATAGCGGGGATGCGATCCCATGCGTGCATTCCCTGCCGCTTCGCGGCAATTGTTGCCGCCTTCCGGAGGCACAATTTTACCGCCCATTAACTATAAAGGCCCAAGTTCCAGGCATGCGCGTCAATGGACCGAACGGCACGGCAGCAGCGACGAGGCCGGCCGCGACGCGGCGCTCGGCGGGCGGGACGTTCAGCCTCGCAGATACGAACGCGCCGCAGCCGCAGGCTGCCGCCGTCGCCTTACGTACGCTCGGAGGCATCGACGCGCTGATTGCCCTGCAAGGCATCGAGGATCCAGTTGAGCGCCGGCGCCGTGCAGTCAAACAGGGGGCGCGCGCTCTCGACGCGCTCGATGAGCTCAAGCTCGGCTTGCTGTCCGGGTCTATCGATCAGTCCATATTGCTGCAGCTTAAGGCAGTCGCGGCCGACCTTAAGGAGAGTTCCGGCGACGACGGCTTGGATCGGCTCCTCGGCGAGATCGATCTGCGGGTCGCGGTGGAACTCGCGAAAGCGGGAATCAACTGATCGGCCCGATAGTTAGACCCGGTCACCGCCGCTCATATCACCTCCCATCATCGTTATTGTCACCGTCATGGACCCGCGCTATAGGAGCGCGCCTCCAGGGAGGATAGTCACGCAGAGTAGGGGACATGCAGTCCATGCAGTCGGTTAAAAGCAAGAATGGTCGATCCGACGAAGCTTTGAATAAGAACGGCAAAATCGCACGGTCGCTCGACAAGATTTATCGTCCGACGGACCGCGAACCGTTCATGAATGAGCGCCAGCGCGATTACTTTCGCGTGAAGTTGCTCGATTGGCGCGAGGATATCCTCAAGGAAGCCAAGGAGACGCTTCAGCATCTCCAGGACGACAATCAGAACCATCCCGACTTGGCCGACCGGGCTTCGTCAGAGACCGACCGGGCCATTGAACTGCGCGCCCGCGACCGGCAACGCAAGCTGATCGCGAAAATCGATGCCGCCTTGCAGCGGATCGAGGATGGCACGTACGGGTATTGCGAGGAAACCGGCGAGCCGATCTCGCTCAAGCGTCTGGAAGCACGCCCGATCGCCACGTTGTCGGTCGAAGCGCAGGAACGCCACGAGCGCCGCGAACGCGTTTACCGCGAAGAATAGCTTCCCGGCTTCTGCCGACATTTGCGGATGGCCGTTGCCGCGGCGAACGCTGCGCCGATCGGCCACGCCCGGGCCTTCAATTGCGCTTCGTCTCCAACGCTGCGTTCAGCCTTTGTAAACCGCACTCTTCAAATACTGATCAAAGTCGCGCCGGCTACATCGCTTTTTAGCGATCACGATCTATTGCAGCGGCAGGAGGCCAGGATGAAAGAGCGTCGCGCTTTGGCCCGGCACAAAACCCTGTTCAAGGGTCGGATCTATTTTAACAACCGATTGTCGAGCATGGATTGTATCGTGCGCGACGTTACGACCGACGGCGCACGTCTTGAGTTCTCCGAAAGCGTTACGCTGCCGGAAGTATTCGAACTTTATCTGGCGAACAAGGACGAATATTTTCGTGCCCGGGTGATCTGGCGGCGCGGCAGTCAGCTTGGCATCAACTGGAAGCCCGAAGAAACCAAAGATCGGGTCGTACCAAGCGAAGACAATCCGATGGCCGAGCGCTTGACGAAACTTGAGCACGCTGTGGCGGTTCTACAGCGACGCCTCGACGCCTTGTAGAACGTCTGATCGGCGCCCGAACGAACCATCCGCCGTTTAAGTCTTTCTTCACCATCTTCCTTCACCACTCGTTAAC
>JASHSY010000210.1 GCA_030040825.1 Xanthobacteraceae bacterium | reverse complement strand
ACACGAAGTGTTCCAGGCGCCAGGTTCGGGTGTGGCGCTGGCCATGTACAATCTCGATGACTCGATCCGGGATTTCGCGCGCGCCTCGCTGAATTACGGCATCATGCGCAAATATCCGGTCTATCTCTCCACCAAAAACACTATTCTTAAAGCCTATGATGGCCGCTTCAAGGATCTCTTCCAGGACGTGTATGAGAAGGAATTCGCCGCCAAATTCAAAGCTCTTGGCATCACCTATGAGCATCGCCTGATCGACGACATGGTGGCTGCATCGCTCAAATGGAGCGGTGGTTATGTCTGGGCCTGCAAGAATTATGACGGCGACGTGCAATCCGATACTGTAGCGCAGGGTTATGGTTCGCTCGGCCTGATGACGTCGGTGTTGACCACGCCGGACGGCACTGTTGTGGAAGCGGAAGCAGCGCATGGCACGGTGACCCGGCACTACCGTCAGCATCAGCAGGGCCGCGAGACCTCAACCAATTCGATTGCGTCCATTTTCGCCTGGACGCGCGGGCTGGCGCATCGCGCCAAGCTTGACGGCAACGCGGACTTGGCGAAGTTCGCGAACACGCTGGAAAAAGTCACGGTCGGCACCGTCGAAGCTGGTTTCATGACCAAGGACCTGGCGCTCCTGGTCGGCCCCGATCAGAAGTGGCTCAGTACCACCGGTTACCTCGATAAGGTCGACGAGAACTTGAAGAGGGCGATGGCGTGAATCCGCGCGGCCGACCAAAGTGGGGCGGCACGGCACCGCTGGCCATGGCGGCGCTGCTGTTGCTGGCCGACGGGGCGGCCGCACAGTCGCTGCCGGCCGCCATCGCCGTGCCCGGCGCGACGATAGTGGCGACGTTCCACGCCGTTGGCGCACAAGTCTACGAGTGTAAATCGGGCAGCGACGGTAAGCTTGCGTGGACCTTCCGCGAGCCGATCGCAACGCTGATCCTCGATGGCAAAACGGTCGGCCGGCACTATGCCGGGCCGACTTGGGAACATATGGACGGTAGCGTCGTGGTCGCCAAAGGCGCTGGCAGCGCCCCTGGCGCGACCGCTGACGATATTGCCTGGCTCAAGCTCGAAGTGCTCAGCCACCGTGGCAACGGGACATTGGATGCGGCAAGCGCGGTTCAGCGGATCAATACGTCCGGCGGCGTCCTGCGCGGTTCCTGCGACCATGCTGGCCGGCTCATGAGCGTACCCTATTCGGCCGATTATGTATTTCTCCGCGCCGGCGGATAAGACCACGAGGTCTGGCGACCTCGCCAATTTGCCCGCTGGCAAAACGCGCGCGCCCAACATATGTCATTGAATATGAACCAATCGAAACTAGGTCTGGGCGGCATTACACTGATCGTAGCGCTGGTCGCTATTTTGGTGGCAGCGCTCTGGTTCGCCGCGGGCGCCTGGCTCAACGTATCGGGGCCGCCGATGCCGAGGATCGGCTACATCGCCATGATCCTTGGGATTTTCTTCTCGCTACTGATCGGCTGTGGCCTGATGGTGCTCGTCTTCTACTCGAGCCGCCACGGCTATGACGAACCCTGGCACGCCGACGAAGAGCACGAATAAAGCCCAAGTTAATTCGGAACGGCAAATTCGCAGCAATCGTCAAATCCTTGTTCAACGCTTCGCCTTTCGGGCGGGCTGATTTGCGGCAATTTAGCGGCGCTCATCAACTGGATTTGAACACTTCCCTGATACCACCGCGCCCGCGGGGGCAAACCGCCGGTCCTTTGTGTCCGTATGTCAAAGAAAGCGGAGCTTGTCCGCTAAGGAAAAAGGGAAGGCTGTCATGACTTGGAAAAACTGCGTGCGCGCGAGCGCCGCGGCTCTGACCGTCGCTGCCATCATGCTGGCGCCGGCAAGCGGTTTCGCCATGCCGCGCTATGACGGCGTCTGGAGCGTCTCGATCGTCACCAAAAAGGGCGACTGCATCGCCAGCTATCGCTATCCCATGCGCATCGCCAACGGCGTGCTCGGCAATGGCGGCGACATTGCGCTCAACATCAGCGGCAAGGTCACCGACGATGGCGCGGTTCGCGTCGCGGTCAGCCATGGCGATTCCCGCGCCATCGGCTTGGGCAAGCTCGCCGCCAATTCCGGCCGCGGATCGTGGCGGACCACGTCTTGCTCCGGCTCATGGACGGCCGAACGCCGCAGCATGTAGGTCGACATCTCGGGGGAACATAGTTTCCCTCTCCCTTGCGGGAGAGGGTTTACCTGGACCACACAACATACTTAGACGACATCATCCTTCGGCCGCATCGTCGTCGTCCTCCCCGCCCTCTTCGCCGGCGAGAATTTTCTCGGCAATCAGGCCGGCATTTTGCCGGACTGCTGTCTCGATCTTTGCCGCAATATCCGGATTGGCCTTGAGGAAAACCTTGGCGTTCTCGCGGCCTTGGCCGATACGCTGGCTGTCGTAAGAGAACCAGGCGCCGGATTTCTCGACGACGCCGGCTTTGACCCCAAGATCGATCAGTTCGCCGGTCTTCGATACCCCTTCGCCGTACATGATGTCGAACTCGACTTGCTTGAACGGCGGCGCCAGCTTGTTCTTCACCACCTTGACGCGGGTCTGGTTGCCGACCACTTCGTCGCGTTCCTTGATCGCGCCGATCCGGCGGATGTCGAGCCGCACGGAGGCGTAGAATTTGAGCGCATGTCCGCCGGTAGTGGTCTCCGGCGAGCCGTACATGACGCCGATCTTCATGCGAATCTGATTGATGAAGATCACCATGGTGTTGGAGCGGTTGATCGAGGCGGTGAGCTTGCGCAAAGCCTGGCTCATCAGGCGGGCTTGCAGACCGGGCTGACTGTCGCCCATCTCGCCTTCGAGTTCGGCGCGCGGGACGAGGGCAGCAACCGAATCGATGACCAGGACGTCGACTGCGCCGGAACGCACCAGCGTGTCGGCGATCTCCAGCGCCTGCTCGCCGGCGTCGGGCTGCGAGATCAGAAGATCGTCGACATTGACGCCGAGCTTGCGGGCATAGACCGGATCGAGCGCATGCTCGGCATCGATGAAGGCACAGATGCCGCTTTTCTTCTGGGCTTCGGCGAGGCAATGCAAGGCGAGCGTGGTTTTGCCTGAGGATTCCGGCCCGTAGATCTCGACTACGCGGCCGCGCGGCAGGCCGCCAACGCCAAGCGCGATGTCGAGGCCGAGCGAACCGGTGGACACAACGTCGATGTCCATCGATTTGTCGTTCTTGCCGAGCCGCATGATCGAGCCCTTGCCGAAGTTGCGCTCGATTTGCGAGAGCGCCGCATCAAGGGCTTTCGATTTGTCCATGGACGATCCTTCGACGAGACGAAGCGCTGCACTCGCAGAACCCATGATCCGTGCTCCTTATGGCCGGGATTCGATAGCCTCACAACGGACGCCAAAGTGGACCCAAAACCTGCACCCTGGCCCCCGTCATGGGCGGTGACGATCATACCAATGTACATGATTTGTTCCGAGTTCGCAATATGTTCTAGTTGGTTTAATAAGCTCATGTAATTTCATCATAATTCGATCGACACGGCCGAACAAACGGAACTAATCCACAGCAAGTGCGTCATCAAGCCAGAGCGATTAATATCCCCCGAAAAGCGACGGCCACGGGACGGCCACGGAGCGTTTGCGCTCCAACGAGAGTGTCTGCGCTCCAACGGAGGACAACGCCATCTCGATCATTCCGCTTTTAGCCAACAGTTCATTCGATCCCGAGGCGATCGAGATTCTCAGCGCCGCTTTCGACGATGCCTGGGCGCAACTTAAAGCTTCGAATTCGGAGTTCGCACGTCCGGCTTACGAGCGCGGCGCGCGTGAAATCCTAGCCAAATGCATCATCGAAACCGCTCAACGGGGCGAGCGCGATCGGCGCAAGCTTTGCGAATCGGCGCTCAAATTCCTGGCGCAAAACTACCAGCAGTGAGACCGCGCGAGCGCGCGTCCCGCGCTTTTGCCGCGACCCTCTTTGTTGCGCCATCTTGGCCCGTTGACTCACCACCGCCGCGGTGAAACGCTCGAAAGCATCACACGACGGGGGAATTCGATGCGCTTATCGGTTGCCATTGTCGCACTGATTGCCGCCTTCTCGCTTGCTGGATGTTTCGAAGGCCCGCAAGGTCCGCCCGGACCGCAAGGGGCGGCGGGATCGGCCGGACCGCAAGGACCAAAAGGCGACACCGGTGCGATCGGCCAAACCGGTTCGCGCGGGCAGCCCGGCGAAGCCGGCCCGATTGGCCCGCCAGGACCACCCGGGCCTCCGGGACCCCCCGGTCCCACAGGGTTGGCCGGCTCGGCCGGCGCTACAGCATCGTTGGGCTTACATGCGATCACCATCGAGTCCTGCGGTCGAAGCTGCGAAATTGCCTGCGGCGCCGGAGAAAAACTCGTCTCAGTGACGTGCCCAGGCGGCGCGATCCGCATCGGCAAAGCCGCGGAGCCCGAAATGGCCACGTGCCGTGATGCGTCCGGGCCGGCGCTCGGGCTTTGTCTGAAGCAGTAACGCTTCGTCATGCCCGGCCCGGCGCCGGGCATCCATGACTTGGTCCGCGCCGATAGCAAAAACGTGGATGGGTCAAGCCCGGCCATAACGTGAGGAGAGTTCGGCAGCCACCCTTCGAGGCTCGGCCCCAGATGACGGCTACGTTTCGATCACAATTTTCGGCGCCGGACGGCTTTCGGCCCGCAAGCCGTCGCGCACGCGTGCAGCGATGTCGCGGAAAATCTTGGCGTGCGCTCCATCCGGATCGCTCGCCATCACCGGCGCGCCGGCATCGGATTTTTCGCGGATGTCGAGCGACAACGGCACCTCGCCAAGAAACGGCACATTGAGGCGCTCGGCTTCCGCCCGCGCGCCGCCGTGACCGAAGATATCCGATCGCTCCCCGCAGTGCGGGCAAATGAACGTACTCATATTCTCGACGATGCCGAGTACCGGCACGTTGACGCGGCGAAACATGGCGATGCCGCGCCGCGCGTCGATCAAAGCGAGATCCTGCGGGGTCGAGACGATCACCGCGCCGTTGAGCGGCACTTGCTGCGCCATGGTGAGCTGCGCGTCGCCGGTGCCGGGCGGCATATCGACAACCATGACGTCAAGTTCGCCCCACTCGACTTCGCGCAGCATTTGGGTGAGCGCCGACATCACCATCGGACCGCGCCAAATCATCGGCGTTTCTTCTTCGACCAGGAAGCCGATCGACATCACCGGCATGGTGTGGCGCACGATCGGCTTTAATCGCGTGCCGCCGGCGAGCTGCGGCTTCTCCTTGATCGCGAGCAACCGCGGCAGCGACGGCCCGTAGATGTCGGCGTCGAGGATGCCGGTTTTCAAGCCGAGGTCGCGCAGCCCGAGCGCTAGATTGACCGCAACCGTCGATTTGCCGACACCGCCCTTGCCGGAAGCGACCGCAATGATGGCGGCAACGCCGGGAATGCCGGTAGGCCCGCTCTGCCGCGCCGCTCGCGCCGCCGCGCGCGGCGACGTCGCGCCGCCTGATCCTTTAGTTCCCTTGCTTGCAGCTGCACCGGCGCGTTCGCCGGTGAGCGCGACCAACACCGATTGCACGCCGGGCAGCGATCGCACCGCGGCCTCCGCCGTCGCACGCACCTTCTCCCACGCCTTGACCTCGCCGGCGTCGACGGTGATCGAGAACAACACCTTGCCGTCATTGGCGACAATATCGGATAGCTTTCCAGTCGCCGTCAGCGGCCGGTCGTCGGGCGTCGGTATGGCCGAAAGCTTGGCCAGCACCTCGTCCTTCAGCGACGCCATTTTTCGCTTTCTCCACGCGACCGTCGGCCTTTAGATAGTCCGCCGCGGCAGACGGCTCAATTGGGTGTAGCTACGACAAATTCCCTCCCCCCGCTTGCGGGCAGAGGGTTAGGGTGAGGGGGATTTGAAGGTGCCGAGGACTTGACCGCATAGCTCGAACTTGCGGCCATTGGCCCCTCACCCGGATTGCCATAGCGCGTCGAAGACGCGCGTGAACGCGCTGATGGCAATCCAACCCCTCCCCGCCCGCGGCGAGAGGGGAAAGAGCAACAGGAGACTTTTCAATGGCGAAGGTTGCGTTCGTGGGCCTGGGCGTAATGGGCTATCCGATGGCGGGACACCTTGCGGCCAAAGGCGGCCACGCGGTCACTGTTTATAACCGCACTGCCGCCAAGGCCGAAGCGTGGGTCGGGCAGCATGGCGGCAAAAGTGCGCCGACGCCGAAACAAGCTGCCGCCGGCCAGGACTTCGTATTTGCCTGCGTCGGCAACGACCAAGATTTGCGTGAAGTCATGCTGGGAAAAGACGGCGTGTTCGAAGGCGCGAATAAGGGCGCCATCGTTGTCGATCATACCACCGCATCGGCCGAAATCGCCCGCGAACTTTACGCCGAAGCCAAAAAGCACGGCTTCGATTTCATCGATGCGCCTGTTTCGGGCGGCCAGGCCGGCGCCCAGAACGGCGTGCTCACGGTGATGTGCGGCGGCGACGCGGGGCCGTTCACGCAAGCCGAAAAGGTGATCGCCGCTTACGCGCGCGCCTGCAACTTGATGGGTGCGCCGGGCTCGGGCCAGCTTGCCAAAATGGTCAACCAGATTTGCATCGCCGGCGTGGTGCAGGGACTAGCCGAGGGGCTGCACTTCGCGCAAAAGGCCAATCTCGATATCGAAAAACTCATCGCCACCATCTCCAAAGGCGCGGCGCAGTCCTGGCAGATGGAGAACCGCTACAAGACCATGGCGGCGGGCAAATTCGATTTCGGCTTCGCGGTCGACTGGATGCGCAAGGACCTCGC
>JASHSY010000209.1 GCA_030040825.1 Xanthobacteraceae bacterium | reverse complement strand
CCAAGCGGTGCTCGACCGCGTGCCAAACCCGCACCCGGGGACGAACTATGTGGCGCGCTTTACCTTCCCGGAATTCACCCTCATGTGCCCCGTCACCGGTCAGCCCGATTTCGCCACGCTCGTCATCGATTACGTACCGAAGGCTTGGCTGCTGGAGTCGAAATCGCTCAAGCTTTATCTCAACAGCTTCCGTAATCAGGGTGCGTTCCATGAAGAATGCACCGTGGCAATCGGCAAAAAACTCGCCGGCTTGCTCAAGCCGAAATGGCTGCGTATCGGCGGGTATTTCCACCCACGCGGCGGCATGCCGATCGACGTGTTCTGGCAAGCCGGAAAGCTGCCGACCGGCGTATGGGCGCCCGACCAGGGCGTCGCCACCTATCGCGCGCGCTAAACGGCCCGCGACAACGCGTCCGCCTACAATGCTTGTCCAGGCGCAGCGTCTGCGGAATATTGGCCGAAGGGGGCATTGGTCACAATTGGGGGTAGTTCAATGCTCACCAAAGCGTTCGTGAAAATCACGCTGGCTACGGCCATTGCTGCGGCGGCGATGTCGCCGAGCTTCGCTGCGAAGATGACACCCAGGCCCTGCGCCAACCCGCAGCTGCGTTGCACCGGTGCGTGCAACAAGGATCATTGGTGCAAAGTCTATATTTGCAGCTTCAATCAAACGATGGAATCCCCGTTCCCGTGCAATGAGAAGGCGGGCGGCTGCTTGCAACCGCACTGCTGACGACAAAGCCTCTGACGTATCGATCTGCGGGCGTGAGCGGGCGCATGGCGTGGTAGCCGCCCCGACGGTGGCTTGAAATTGGCGGCAAATCGAGCCAGCTACACGCGATGAACCGCCCTGCCCGCATTTCGTTCGTTTCGCTCGGTTGCCCAAAGGCGTTGGTCGACTCCGAGCGCATCATCACCCGGTTGCGCGCCGAGGGCTACGAACTTGCCCGCGACCACGCCGACGCCGACCTCGCCATCGTCAACACGTGCGGCTTTCTCGATAGCGCCCAGGCGGAATCGCTTGAAGCGATCGGGGCGGCGTTGGCGGAGAACGGTAAGGTCGTGGTCACCGGTTGCATGGGCGCCGAACCCGAAAAAATCACCCAGGCACACCCGAACGTCCTGGCGGTAACCGGACCGCAACAATACGAAAGCGTGCTCGAAGCCGTGCATCGCGCCGTGCCCCCGCGGCACAATCCGCACATTGACCTCATCCCGCCGCAAGGCATTAAGCTGACACCGCGGCACTATGCTTATCTAAAGATTTCAGAAGGTTGTAATAATCGCTGCACGTTTTGCATTATCCCGAAATTGCGTGGCAACTTGATCTCCCGGCCGGTCGCCGAAGTGCTGCGCGAGGCGGAGCGACTGGTCGCCGCCGGCGTCAAGGAACTCCTGGTGATCTCCCAGGATACGTCAGCCTACGGGGTCGACATCAAATACGCCGCGAGCGAATGGAAGGGTGAAAAGGTCCACGCCAAGTTCATCGACCTTGCCCGCGCGCTAGGCCAACTCGGCGTCTGGGTGCGGCTGCATTACGTCTATCCTTACCCGCACGTCGACGACGTCGTTCCGCTGATGGCAGAGGGGAAAGTCCTTCCGTATCTCGACATCCCGTTTCAGCACGCCAGTCCCGCGGTCCTCAAACGCATGCGCCGCCCGGCAGCACAAGAAGAGACGTTGGAGCGCATCCGGCGGTGGCGCGCGGAATGCCCGGCTTTGACCATCCGCTCGACCTTTATCGTCGGCTTCCCCGGCGAAACTGAGGAGGATTTCGCCTTGCTGCTCAATTGGCTCGGCGAGGCACAACTCGATCGGGTCGGCTGCTTCCGTTACGAGCCGGTCGGCGGCGCCGCGGCCAACGGGCTTGCAGAGCCGGTGGAAGAAGCGGTCAAGCAGGAGCGATACCAGCGCCTGATGGCCCGCCAGCAAGAGATTTCCCGCATCCGTCTCAAGCGCAAAGTCGGCGGCCGCGAGCGCGTAATCATCGATGAAATCGCCTCAGGCAGCGGACAAAGTCCGGGGACCGCCAAGGGTCGCAGCCGGGGTGACGCGCCAGAGATCGACGGCAGCGTATTCGTTAAAAGTCGCCGCCCGCTACGAGTCGGTGAAATAGCCACAGTGAAGATCGAACGCGCCGACGCATACGATTTGTACGGCACCGCGGTAGGTTATTGATCTCGTCCGGCGGGACGAACGCCTGTTTTTGCTGGAATTGACCGACATTCGGCGCTTTCATGCCGCGCGAGGCGCCGAATCGTGACTGCAATCTTCATCACCGCGACCGGGGCCGACGTCGGAACTACGTTCGTCGTCGCCGCCCTCGTTCGGCATTTGCGGCAGGTCGGCCGACCGGTCGACGCAATTAAGCCAATCGCGAACGGATATGACCCGGCGCAGGCAGCGAGCAGCGAGACCGGCGTGCTGGTCTCCGCGCTTGGTCTTCCGTTCACACCTGAGTCGATCGAACGCGTTTCGCCCTGGCGTTTTCGTGCAGCGCTCCCGCCCGATCTTGCCGCGCGTCATGAAGGCCGCAGCATCGACGTCGATGAGGTCATCGCTTATTGCCGGACCGAGATCGGCAAGCGGCGTGGCGTCCTGCTGATCGACGGCATCGGCGGCGTAATGGCGCCGCTCGACGATCGCCGTACCACCCTCGACGTGATGATGGCGCTGCGCCTGCCGCTCATTCTCGTCACCGGCTCATATGCCAGCGCCGTTAGCCATTCGCTGACCGCGCTTGACTCGTTGTTCCGCCGCGACATGAACGTGCTCGCCACCATCGTCAGCGAGACGCCGGGCAGCAATGTCGGGTTCGACGACGTGGTCGCAAGCATTGGGCGGTTCGCCACGCCGGTGATTGGACTGCCGCGGTGGCGCACCTGACCGCCAGCGTCAGGAGAAAAACCAGATTTGCACCAGCGTTTCCAGTGTCCCTTCCAGGTTGAACAGCGCGTGCAGCAGGAAGGTGAGCAGAATCGAGCCGCTGCGTGCGCGTATCCAACCGAGAAACAATCCGATGATGAAAATCTGCAACAAGCCGGTCCAGTCGTACTGGACGTGCAGGAACGCCCACAACAGCGAGATCACCACGATGGCCGGCCAGGTTGTACGCTCCGACCGGGCCCAGCCGCGAAACAAAAAGCCGCGAAACAAAACCTCCTCGCCGGCGGGCGCCACGATGATTGCACCGAGCAGCAAAGCCGGCAACCATCCTTTCGCCGCGGCGGTCGTATAGGATTGCAGTTGGAACGGCGTCACCAAGGGGTAGCCCGCGAGATAAAGCAGCAGATCGCCAGCCGCGATCAGGGCGACGAGCAAAATCAGGCTCGACGCGAGATCGCGCGCCGGCGGCAAACGCAACGCCAGATAATCGGCTGGCCGTACATGCGCGAGCGCCGCGGCAGCGACGACAATGGCTATGGTGATCGGATTGGCGATCAGAATGAACAACGTAACCGTCGCGCCGTCGAACGGCGCCGCCAACAGCGAACTCAGATCGTTGAAGCGAAACCACAGCAATACCGCGAGCGCGACGAACTGGCCCGCCACGAAGGCGAGTAACGCCCAGCCGAGCGTTGCCCCATAGCCCCAGGTTTTCATTGCAAAGGATTACGGCTCACGGGATCAAGATCGAAGTTCCGGTGGTCGCACGGCTTTCCAGATCGCGATGCGCCTTTGCCGCGTCGCGGAGCGGATATTTCTGGTTGATCGGAATCTTCACCGCGCCGCTGCCGACTACCGCGAACAGTTCTTTCGCTATAGACAGCAAATCTTCACGTTTGGCGGTGTAGGTGTTCAACGTCGGCCGCGTCGCGAACAACGAACCCTTTGTCTGCAGAATGTTGATGTTGAAAGCCTCGATCTGGCCTGAGGCGCTGCCGAAGCTTACGAACATGCCGAGTGGCCGCAGGCAATCGAGCGACCCCGGGAAGGTGGCCTTGCCGATGCCGTCGTAGACGACGTCGCACAGCTTTCCGGCGGTAATCTCCTTAACGCGCGCGACGAAATCCTCGTCTCGATAGAGGATGGTGTGATCGCAGCCGTTGGCGCGCGCCAGTTCAGCCTTTTCCTTCGAGCCGACCGTACCGATAACGTTGGCACCGAGGTATTTCACCCACTGGCATAAAATCAAGCCGACGCCACCGGCGGCCGCGTGCATCAATACATTCATGCCTTTTTGGACCTTGAATGTGCGGCGCACGAGATATTCAGCGGTCATGCCCTTGAGCATCATCGCCGCACCCTGTTCGTAGCTGATGTCGCTCGGCAGCTTAACCGCACGATCGGCCGGGACATTGCGTTCCTCGGTATAGCAGCCGGGGCCTTGGACATAGGCGACGCGATCGCCGGGCTTGAAATCGCTGACGCCCGGACCGACATCGACAACTTCGCCGGCGGCCTCATTGCCGGCGATGAAAGGCAGTCCGCCCGGAGCCGGATAAAGGCCCATGCGAAAATAGGCGTCGATAAAGTTCACGCCGATCGCGTGCTGCTTCACGCGCAGTTGGCCCTGACCAGGCGCGGGAATTTCGACTTCCTCGAAGGTGAGAACCTCAGGGCCGCCGAGTTTATGCACGCGTACCGCCGCAACCATTTTCTTCTCCCGTCAATCCGTCCGCCTTCACGCGGGGAGCGCGATCATAGGTTGTCACCGAGGCTGCGCAAGTGACGGATCGGCACCGCGTAACAGTCCGACGATCACGAAGTAGACCGCCAGCGCCGCTAGCGCCGCGCTCGCCCACATCGGGGGATCGAGATTCCGCGCCAACGCCAGGAGCGCCAGCATTGCCCACGCAATCGAGGCGGCTACATTGAGTCTGTGCCAACGCTTCACGCGAATTGGATGAACGAAATGGATCGGCGCGAAGGTAGCGGCCGCGAATACGACGATTGCCAGTGCTGCGAACCACGGCAGCGGCTTGAGCACGAACAGATAAAACGCCACCGCGTTCCACAGCGCCGGAAAGCCACGGAAGTAACTGTCGGAGGTTTTCATCCGCCGGTCGGCAAAATACAGCGCCCCGGTCACCGCGATGACGAGGCCAAGCGGCAGGGCCACCGGCCCCGGTAGAACACCGCCGATTGCTACGGCGTAAGCCGGCACCAACACGTAGGTCGGATAATCGACAACCAGATCAAGCGTATCGCCCGACCAGTGCGGCAGCACGTCGGCCACTCGCAGTCGGCGCGCGAACGTGCCATCGATACCGTCGATAATCAACGCGACACCGAGCCACGCAAACATTTGCGTCCAATTGCCGCCGACTGCGGCGAGCAACGCCAACAAGGCGCAAACCGCACCACAAGCGGTGAAGACGTGGACCGAAAACGCGGCTGCGAGCCACGGCGCGGCCTGTTGGTGGGGCGGAGTCGGTTCCATACTCTCCCAGTCTGCGCCAACCGGGCGGGCGTGCACGATGCCACGGTCCTTGCTACGCTCCAGCCATACATTTGTGGAAGAAAATCCGCCAGGATCGCGCATGGCTCTGGGCACCGGCATGACGGAAAATCTCGCCGCTGAAGTGGCGGTTATCGGCGGCGGACCGGCCGGTTTGATCGCCGCCGTTGCGCTCAAGTCGGCAGGCGTCGATGTGCTGTTGATCGCGCCGGAACGGGAAGCCGACCATCGCACGACCGCGCTGCTCGCCGGCTCTGTGACTGCGCTGAGCACATTGGGAGTATGGGAAACCTGCCGCCAGCAGGCTGCGCCGCTCGCCGCGATTCGTATTATCGACGACACCCGACGACTGCTGCGTGCGCCCGAGGTCCATTTCAACGCCGCGGAAATCGGCCTCGATGCCTTTGGCTACAATATCGAGAATCGCCGTCTCGTTGCTGCACTAGCCGCCCACGCCGAGCGTTTGAAAATCGTGCGCCGCACGGATATGGCGCTCGCCATCGCAAGCGATCCCGGCGGTGTCACTATCAAATTCACCGACGGCGCGGCGCGGGTGCGGCTTGTCGTCGGCGCCGATGGAGCGCGTTCGCTCTGCCGCAAAGCGGCCGGCATCGGCAGTGAGCGGCGGGCTTACCCGCAGGTCGCATTGACGCTCAATCTTGAACATGCGCGCCCGCACGCCGAAACATCGACGGAATTCCACACTGAAAGCGGTCCGTTCACGCTTGTTCCCCTGCCCGGTCTTCGCTCGAGCCTGGTGTGCGTGCTCGACAGTGCACGTGCAGCGGCATTCGCTGCCATGACCGACGCTGACCTTTCGGCCGAGATCGAGCGCCGCGCCCATTCGCTGTTCGGCAAGATGCGTGTCGAGCCCGGCCGCGGCGTGTTTCCGCTCGCCATCGAGACGGCACATACGTTTGCCCGTGCGCGCATCGCGCTGATCGGCGAGGCGGCGCATGTGGTGCCGCCGATCGGCGCACAGGGGCTCAATCTTGGACTGCGCGACGCCGCCGCGCTGGCTGAACTCGTGGCCGACACACGCCGGCAAAACGCCGACATCGGTGCGCCGGCATTGCTGGCGCGCTACGACGCCGAGCGTCGTGCCGACATCGTCAGCCGGCGGATCGCCGTCGATCTGCTCAACCGCAGCCTGCTGAGCGATTTTCTTCCGGTCCAGGGGATGCGCGGCCTGTCGCTTTACCTGATCGACCGGATCGGACCGCTACGCCGCGCGCTTATGCGCGAGGGTGTCATGCCGGCAGCTTCGCAGCCACGCCTCACGCGCGGCGAGATGGTGTGATGTGGCGGCGACTTGCGTCACGCAATACTCACCGTTGCGTGGCTTCGGTTAGCGACGATCACCGTGCCGATTTGAACTGATACGAATTCTTTTCGCATCCTCCCGCGCCATATCAAAAAGCGCGGCGAGAGAGTCGAACCCGTTGACATACGCCATCTTGGAGAGCCCTTGACTGACGCTTTCAAGATACTCGCACACGGCGTATCGCAATCGTTCTACGTCGTCATCGATATAGAAGATTTCGGGCTTAACCGGGTTCATGCGGCTGCAAGGCGCTCTATGCTTTTCTGTTCCAGGACGGATTCCGTGATGCCGGCTGCTTTGCGTAGATTCTCAAGCATTCGCTCGCTTATCTCGAATAATGCGGCATAGCCCATGGCATCACCGATACGTTTTGGCTTGCCGATGAGTTCGGCGGCGCAATTGGCGCGCTTGAGGATACGTGCGAACATCGCATCATAAACGGAAACCACTTCGGTCAAGCCGGCGATCAGGCCAACTTCGACGATTCCAGACAGAAGCTCGCCCGTCGTCCTGTTCAAGAGGTTTTCCGAGCGATCCGCAGCGACTTCCTGTCTGACGGAAAAGCGCGATGATTCCCAAATCGTCGCGCTTTCGATGCGCAACCCACCCGGCAGCAATTCCGGAAAAACATCCGCCAGCATGTTCGGTCCTGTCGTTGGCAGCAGGCGGAGCGATCCGTTGACCACTTCGTTTGGGCCGGTCGAAATTAAATAAAGCGGGTTGAGCGCATCGAACTCATCGATTTCCCAGCTGCGGAGCGTTTTGACCTGCCAACCCAAACGGTCGTGGAATGTACGTTTTCTGATTTCATGCATTGCCGCAATTTCGCGAGGGAAATCCGCGCGATGCGAGCCGGGAATTAGCCTGATCATCGGAATAGTCCGCTACAAACTATCCCAAACTTTGTTCTGACACCGTGGAATCGCAATATGTCAAAAATGACATAGCGTGCCGCCGAACGGCAGCGCGAACTCAGCCGCTTTCAACGATGCCAAGCGCTACGGCTTTTGCAACGGCCTGTGTCTTGTTGAGGCAATCGAGCTTGTGGCGCGCGATATCCAGATAAAGGCGGACGGCACGTTGGCTGACCTTTAGAATCTGCGACGTTTCCCAAATCGTCTTGCCGGCAGCAGCCCATTGCAGGCATTCCTTTTCCCGGCGGGATAACAATGCTTCGTAATGCGGAATCTGACCGCCTTCAACGCGAATGACCATTTGATGAAAATAATGCGCCAGCAACTGCAAGTCGCGCATCACCTCCTTTTTAAGGTCGGTCCATTCTTTATCGGGAAGATCGCTATTCACCGAAAACAACGCCACCTCAGTGCCGCGCCCCCGGATCGGAATTGTCAAACCCTGCCGGCCAAGCCCAAATTCGCCCGCCTCGCCAAATATCCGCTTAATCTGCGGATTCGAATAATCGAAGGAGCTCCAGTCAATCGGCAGCAGTCCGGTGAGACCAAGTCGCACCACCGGATCGACGTCGACGTAACTGGAATGTTCGTAATGTTTGCACCATTCGGAGGTGTAAGTCGCGGAATAAAACGGCCGCGTTCTGCCGACGCGCGGTAGATTAATTCCAAGATAAGCGACGTGCTTAAGCCCGTAGGATGTGGCCGCAGAAAGCAGCAAACTGCTTCCTTCCTCGAAATGTTTCACAGCATCGAGTTTGGGGGCGAGCGCGTCAAACAGCTTATCCAACATAGTTTAATCATAGCTCAGATTCGAAAGGAGAAACCATTGGAATAGGCGGCGCGTGCCGAGAATATGCGGCCCCCGATATTTCATCCGCCCCATCGCAGCCCCCGGTTGATGCGCGCGACCGGACGATCTCAGCGACACCATGTCCCGGTCCCGGTTGCCGTGAAAAATGGCTTGGCGAGGTCGGGCCGTTCATCCTACCGTTGCGTTCGGACAGGACGGTGCTGACGCATGAAATTGCCGCGCAATTTTTTTAAGCCGCTCGCGATTGGAGCTCCGGCGCCGCTACGCGAATTGCCGCTC
>JASHSY010000208.1 GCA_030040825.1 Xanthobacteraceae bacterium | reverse complement strand
CCCGCACGCGCGCGGTCTGCGGCTGTTGCGCGATAGCCGACGTAGCGACAAGGATGAGCGTAAAAGCACTTGCACCGATGGTGACAAATTTGGCCATAGCTGCGCTCTCTCAAATTGTCGTTGCGGTGAAGACGGTAGCGGACTCTGCTGGTCGGCAGAAAACACAAATGCGCGGTCACAAAACACGACTGCGTTATCCATCACGCTTTGGCGAGGTCGGCCTCGACCAGCGTGCGCAATTCCGAAGTGACTGTGGGCTTTCGCCCAAACCACAGCGCAAAGCCGCGTACCGCCTGATGCAGCAGCATGCCGAGCCCGTCGGCGGTTCGCAGTCCGCGCGCCTTGGCGGCAGCCATCAGCGGGGTGACGGACGGCACATAGACAAGATCGGCAACGACGGCGCGGGTCGGCAACCGCGCGACCTCGAGTTCAAGCGCCGGTTGCCCCTGCATGCCAAGTGTCGTGGTGTTGACCAACAACCCCGCATCGCCCAGCGTTTCATTGCGGTCGTTCCAGGGCGCGTTCTCCATGCGCCCGCCGAAGCTCGCGCGCAGGGCTGCGGCGCGATCTGCGGTGCGATTGACGACGACGATGCGCGGTACGCCACGGCCAAGCAGCCCGTAGATCACCGCCCGCGCCGCACCGCCCGCGCCGATCACCACCGCCTTGCCGAGATCGCAATGCCAGTTCGGCGCGCAAGCGTCGAGATTGTCGAGAAACCCCTCGACATCGGTGTTGGTCGAGCGCAGCGCGCCGTTCTCGAGCCACAGCGTATTGGCGGCGCCGACCGCGCGCGCCCGTTCGTCGGGCTGCGACAGCGTCAGCACGGCTTCCTTGTGTGGCAGGGTCACATTGGCGCCGACATAGCCTCGCGCGGCGAGCGATCCGACGAAGGCGGCAAATTCCTCTCGCGGCACCAGCTCGTGCCGATATTCTCCGTCAATGCCGTAAGCCTTGAGCCAGTAATTGTGAATGAGCGGCGAGCGCGAATGTTCGACCGGCCAGCCGATGACGCAAGCTGCGCGCATTGTCGTCACGCTTCGTCTGCAACGATATTGCGTAGCACGCCGACATCGGGACATTCGAGCTCGATGATATCGCCTGGCTTGAGCCAGACCGGTGTATCGGTCTTCGCGCCCTTCTTGACCGGCGTGCCGGTCGAGATGATGTCGCCGGCCTTCAGCGTCATGAATGTCGTCACATAAGCGATAATGTCGGCGAACGAGAAGATCATGTTTGCCGTGGTGTCGTCCTGGGTAACTTTGCCGTTCTTGCGCACCGTCAGATGCAGCGGCTTGGTGAGGTCGATGTCGGTCGTGATCCACGGCCCGATGCTGCCGGTGGCATCGAAGTTCTTGCCCTGGGTGACATTGAATTTGCCGTGACGGATCCAGTCGCGGATCGTGCCTTCATTGCACAACGTCACTCCGGCGATGACTCCGAGCGCGTCGTCCTTATGAACGTGCTTGCATTCGCGACCGATAACGATCGCGAGCTCGCCCTCATAGTCGAGCTCCTCCGACACTTTGGGCCGGATCAGGCTCTGGCCATGGCCGACCAGCGAGTTCGGCGCGCGGTAGAACATGCTCGGATATTTCGGCTTGTCGGCCATGTCGTAGTCCTTGGTGCGGTCGGCGTAGTTGATGCCGATGCAAAGGATTTTTTCCGGCGACGACAGCGGCGGCATCAGCTCAACCTCGGCCAACGGCACCTCGGGACGAACCCCCTCGGCGGCTAATTTTGCCTGGTCGAGCGCCTGTGCTCGGAACGCGTCGAGCAGCGTCGCGAAGCGGCTCAATCGCGCGCGCAGATCGACGATGCCATCGCCGACCACGGCGCCGAAGCTCGGTCGCCCGCGCAGATTATAGCTCGCAAGCTGCATGTCGGTGTCCATTCGCCGGCGGGCTTCCGCCGTCCGCGCGATGTGTTAGAAGTCGCCGCAACACCCGTCAATGGCGGCAAACATGCCGATCCGCAAACCGATCTTCGACCCGCCATTCAATGTGGTGCGCGCCAGCCATGTCGAGCTTGGCGTGCGCGATCTCGGGCGCGCGCGCGCATTCTATGTCGATTGCCTCGGGCTGCTGCCGAGCGATGAAACCAAAGATGCGCTTTATTTGCGCGGCATCGAGGAGCGCAACCATCATTGCATCGTGCTGCGGCGCTCACGCGAGCCGGACGCCCGCGCGCTCGGCTACAAGCTCGCCAGCGAGGACGATCTCGATCGCGCCGCCTTCTGGTTCGGCGGCCGCAATTTGCCCACGTCGTTTCCGGAGCTGCCGTACCAGGGACGCACCTTGCGGACCGCCGACCCGCTCGGCGTGCCGCTCGACCTCTACGCGCAGATGGATCAGCGTGTTTCGATGCTGCAACAGTATTCAAGCCATCTTGGCGCGCGCATCCAGCGCATCGACCATCTTAATTGCTTCACGCCCGACGTGCAGATGAGCTACGATTTTTATCACCAGCTCGGCTTCCGCTTGACCGAGTACACCGAGACCGATGGCGCCGATTCGCGGCTGTGGGCGGTCTGGATGCATCGCAAAGGTAACGTACACGATCTCGCGTTCACCAACGGTATCGGTCCGCGCTTGCATCACGTCGGGCTTTGGACCTCAAACGTGC
>JASHSY010000207.1 GCA_030040825.1 Xanthobacteraceae bacterium | reverse complement strand
TCAGGGCAACCACGGTGATGGTGGAATCGTCAAACCAGTCGTAACGCGGTCCGTCTTCCAGCACGTATTCGAGCGCGCCAAGGAACAATGCCATGAAAATCAGGCCGACAAAATCGAAACGCTTGAACAACGGCAAATCCGGCTGGTCGAAATCGATCAGCGTAATCGCGGCGATCGTCACGGCGATGCCGGGAACGATATTAATGAAAAACAGCCAATGCCACGACATCATGTCGGTCAGATAGCCGCCGACGGTCGGACCGATAGTCGGGGCAAGCGTCGCCACCAGCCCGATCATCGGCGTGATCACGGGCTGCAAGCGGCGCGGAAAGATGCTGTAGGCGGAGGCGAACACGGTCGGCACCATGCCGCCGCCAATGAAACCCTGCAGGGCGCGCCAGACGATCATCTGACCCATGGTCGAGGAAAGTCCGCACATCAGGCTGGCGACGGTGAAGCCGGCGGCTGCGCCCGTGAACATGATGCGGGTACCGAGAGCGCGTGACAGGAAGCCGGACAGCGGGATGGCGACGACTTCGGCCATCAAATAAGAGGTTTGCACCCAGGTGATCTCGTCGCTCGACGCCGCAAGGCCGGCCTGAATCTCGGCAAGCGAAGCGGACACGACCTGGATGTCAAGAAACGCCATGAACATGCCGAAGCACATGGCGAGGAAGGCGGCCATGCGAACCGGATCGACGCGCTCGACTGCAGGAGCGATCGCCGGCAGGACAGGGAAGGTTGCGGTCGTTGCGTGGGCCATCGCCGTTCTCGACGTGAGGTTCAACGCGCCGCCGTGTGTTGTGCCTCCACACCGGCGTCTGCGACGGTCGCGTTCGGCTTGGTATTGACGCTGACCACTACGGAAAGGCCGGGGCGCAGCAGGCCTTCGCGGGCGACCGCGGCGGGCACGCGGATACGCACCGGTAGCCGTTGCACAATCTTGGTGAAATTACCGGTCGCGTTATCCGGCGGCAGCAGTGAGAATACGGCGCCGGAAGCCGGCGAGAAGCTCTCCACCACGCCCTGGATCGAGTGCTCCGGCAGCGCATCAACCGCGATCGCGACGGGCTGGCCGGGCTGCAGCCGCGCAAGCTGGGTCTCCTTGAAATTGGCGGTGACATAGACGTCATCGAGCGGCACCACGCTCGCCAACCGCTGGCCGGTTTGTACGAAGTCGCCGGTTTGCATGGCGCGGTTGCCGAGCACCCCGTCGATCGGCGCGCGGATGACAGTGAAGGACAGGTCGCGCTCGGCTTTGGCGAGGGAGGCCTTAAGTTCGTCGAGCGTTCCAGCCGCTTCCTGCTGCTGACCCTTGAGGACATCAACATTGGCTACGGCCGTTTCGATGGCGGCTTGCGCGCCATGAACGGCGGCGACGGCCTGATCGCGGTTGGCTTGCGCCTGCTCAAGCAACTGACGGCTCGAAGCGTCGCGGGCGACCAGCAGGTTCTGCCGTTCGAGTTCGAGCTCGGTGCGGGTGGCCGCAGCTTGCGCGGAAACGAGTTGGGTCCTGGCCTGCTCGACCGCGGCTTGTTGCGCCAAGATCTGATGGCCGATACGGGCGATGGTGGCTTCCTGGGTGGCGACTTTGGCGCGCGCGGAATCGACCGCGAGGCGGTAATCGCCATCATCAATGGTGGCGATTACATCGCCGGCATGCACGCGCGTATTATCGGCAACGGGGACATTGGAAAGATAACCGGACACCTTGGCGGCGAGCGTCGTGTTGTAGGCCGCCACATAGGCGTCGTCGGTTGAAACCACGAAACGGCCAACGATCAGCCAGTTAAGGCCGAACCATGTCGCGGCAATCAGCGCGACCGCGCCCAGCGCGCCGAAGGCGAGCCGGCGGCGATCCAATTGGCGCGGCCGATTCCGGCGGGCTTTTGCAGCACTTTCGGTCGGGGCTGGCGGCGTTTGGTTTTCGGGCCGAGGCGGAGCGACGTAATGCGGTGTCTCGGAGTCGAGCTTTGCAACGACCGGGAGTGCCGAGGGGTCTTTGTCTCGGTTGCGATACATGGCCAACTCCTCTTCGCGCATATGACCGAACCGTTCGGTCATTCAATAAGCGGAAGAAATCCAAAAGTCAATATTGACCGAACCGTTCGGTCAATATATATTCGCCAAGAGTTTAGGGAATGAATCCGAGGGTTTACGGGTCCCCCAACCTGCCTTAAGCCGCGAATGAAGGCACAAAGGCCAAGACAATGAACGATCAAACGACACTAAGCCGGCCGCCAACCGGGGTCGCTGATGACGAAAGCGCCAAACGGCGTCAGATCGTCGAGGGAGCCCGCGCTGTGTTCCTGGCGCACGGCTTCGATGCCGCCAGCATGAATGACATCGCCCGCGCTGCCGGTGTCTCCAAGGGCACTCTCTACGTCTACTTCAAGCACAAGGAAGAATTGTTCGAAGCGATTGTCGAACAGGAATGTGACGCCCAGGCGGAGGGGATTTTCGACCTTGATTCGAACGATCGCGACGTGGCCGGCGTGCTCAAGCGCCTCGGCGTCGCTTATGTGAAGTTCCTATGCCGGCCGGAAAAGGCGTCCGCCATCCGCACCGTGATCGCTATCGCCGATCGTATGCCCGAGATCGGACGGAAATTTTATGAATCCGGTCCGGCGCGCGGCATGTCGCTCATCGCCGCCTATTTGAAAGCACAAATCGATGCCGGCGTGCTGGCAATCGATGACATCGAGATTGCGGCCATTCAGCTCATGGAATCGTTTCAGGCCAATTTGTTCAAGCCGATGGTGTTCAATTTCGCACCGTCGCCGAGCGAGCAGCAGATCGAACGCGTTGTCGCAATCGCCGTGTCGGCATTTCTTGCGGCCTATCGCGTCTAGCGAAACGGCGGTTTATTTTCGCGCCATCGGATCGTCCACGGATAACAGCGGGGGGAGGGGGCATGAGCAGCGACAAAAGTGCGCCTGACGGGATCGATACTGCAATCGACCGCCGGGATGTGGTGATGGGCGGCGCGCTCGTCGCGGGGACGGCCAGTTTATCCGCGCTTGGTTTCGTATCGGCCGCTATGGCGGATGTAAAACCAAATATCGTCTTCATCCTGGCTGATGATCTCGGCTGGAAAGATGTCGGCTTTCACGGGTCGGACATTAAAACGCCCAATCTCGACACGCTGGCGCAAACCGGCGCACGGCTCGAGCAATTCTATTCCCAGCAAATTTGCACGCCTGCGCGCGCTGCGCTGATGACAGGGCGATATCCACTGCGGTACGGCTTGCAGATGGCGGTGATTCCGTCCGCCGGACGGTACGGGCTCGCCACCGACGAATGGCTCCTACCGCAGGCCCTGAGACAGGTGGGCTACCGGACCGCGATTGTCGGCAAATGGCATCTTGGCCACAGCGACAAGAAATATTGGCCGAACCAGCGCGGCTTCGACTATTCCTACGGGCCGCTGATCGGCGAGATCGATCATTTCAAGCATGAATCCCACGGCGTCACCGACTGGTACCGTAACAACAGACCGATAAAAGAGCCGGGCTACGACACGCAATTATTTGGCGTAGACGCGGTACGTCAGATCGAGGCGCACGACGTCAAGTCGCCGCTTTTCCTCTATCTCGCCTTTACGGCGCCACACACGCCCTACCAGGCGCCGCAGAATTATCTCGACCGCTATAAAAACATTGCGGACCCGCTGCGCCGCGCCTACGCCGCGCAAATTACCTGCATGGACGACGAAATCGGCAAGGTGGTTGCGGCGCTCGAGCGGCGTGGCATGCGCGAGAACACCCTGATTTTCTTTGCCAGCGACAATGGCGGCACACGCTCAAATCTGTTCGTCGGCGAAGCGCAGGTGAAGGGCGAACTACCGCCGAACAACGGTCCGTATCGCGACGGCAAAGGTTCTGTGTACGAAGGTGGCACCCGCGTTGCGGCGCTGGCGAATTGGCCCGGGCATATCAAGCCGGGCGTCGTCGACGGGATGATGCACATAGTCGACATATATCCGACGCTGGCCGGTCTGGCTGGCGCGAACCTTGGCAAGACCAAGCCGCTCGACGGTATCGATGTCTGGCCGGCCATCAGCGAAGGCAAGCCCAGCGCACGTGACACCCTGGTCTATAACGTGGAGCCGTACCGCGCCGGCGTACGCAAGGGAAACTGGAAGCTGGTGTGGACGACACTCTTGCCGCAGCGCGTCGAACTTTTCGATCTCGGCGAGGATCCTTCGGAATCGACCAATCTTGCCGAGCAAAATCCGGACAAAGTCGGGGAATTGCAAGCCTGGGCGACCGAACTCGCCAAACAGGCAGCACCGCCGCTGTTTTTGTTGGAGCTCGTACGGCTTGGACTAAGTCACCAGCCGGAGTTTCCCGACCTTGGTGGCGCCTACGACTAGGAATTGGTTTTCGCGCCGAACTACGTCAGGACGTGCGCCCTCGAAACTCTAGCCGGGATTTTGCCCCGGCGGCCGCGAGATCGAATAGCGCATCTCGGCCGTGCTGCCCTGCCAGAAGAATCTGTAATCGATATTGACGTTGCCGCCCTCCGCCAGCGGCAGCAGCGCGTTGCAAACCACTTCAGCCTTGCTGGCTGAGATGGTCTTGATCGGCTCGTAGCGCAGCGGCTGTATCTTTAGTTGTCTGAAAATATCGGCCAGCGTTTTCGTGGCGCGCGTGGAATCGCATTCTGGCAGTACAAAATAATCGTGTAGCCCGCGATAAAGCAGCACGCCGGCGACGGCCAGCACGGGAATGCCAATCAGGCGAAACGCAAAGCGATTGGGCTTCCAGGTCGAGGTCGCAGCCGGCCGGCGCGCCGGACGACGTGGGGCGGGAGGCTTGGGCGGACGCTGTTCCGAACCCATCGCCGGCTACTTTCAGACGGCTTTGCCGATTTCTTCCGTCATCTTCTTGGCGTCGCCGAGAAGCATCATGGTGTTATCGCGATAAAACAGGGGATTGTCGATGCCGGCATAGCCCGAGGCAAGCGAGCGTTTGTTGAACATGACCGTGCCTGCTTTCCACACTTGCAGCACCGGCATACCGTAGATCGGCGATTTCGGATCTTCCTCAGCCGCGGGGTTGGTGACGTCATTGGCGCCAATCACGTAAGCGACATCGGCCTGGGCGAATTCGGAATTGATGTCCTCGAGCTCGAAGACTTCGTCATAGGGAACATTAGCTTCGGCCAGCAGCACGTTCATGTGCCCGGGCATGCGGCCGGCAACCGGATGAATGGCGTATTTGACCTCGACGCCCTCGGCTTTGAGTTTGTCGCCCATTTCGCGAAGCGCGTGCTGCGCCTGCGCCACCGCCATTCCATAGCCGGGCACGATGATGACTTTGGAGGAATTCTTCAAAAGATAGGCTGCATCCTCGGCCGAACCGAGTTTGACCGGCCGTTGTTCGGCCCCGCCGCCTGGACCGGCGACTTCACCGCCAAACCCGCCGAGGATCACCGAAATGAACGAGCGGTTCATCCCCTTGCACATGATGTAGGACAAAATCGCGCCGGAAGAACCAACCAGCGCGCCGGTGACGATCAGCGCCGAATTGCCGAGCGTGAAGCCGATGCCCGCCGCGGCCCAGCCGGAATAGGAATTGAGCATCGAAATGACGACCGGCATATCGGCGCCGCCGATCGGCACAATGATTAGCACGCCAAGCAGGAACGAAACGGCCGCAATCAACCAGAAGGTCACATGGTGTTGCGCCTCGAAGAACCAGACAATGAGCGCAACAAGTGCGATTCCAAGTGCGACGTTGATGGCATGCCGTGCCGGCAAAATGATCGGCTTGCCGCTCATGCGGCCGGATAGCTTCAGGAACGCGATGACGGAGCCGGTGAAGGTAATGGCGCCAATGGCGACGCCGAGCGACATTTCGATCAAGCTTTGGTGATGGATCGCACCTGCGGTCCCGATATCAAACGCTGCAGGCGCATACAGCGCCCCGGCGGCGACCAGCACCGCAGCCATACCGACCAGCGAGTGGAACGCGGCGACCAGCTCCGGCATGGAGGTCATCGGTACCCGCCGTGCGATGACTGCACCGGTCCCGCCGCCGAGCGCGACCGCGAGCACCACCAGCCCCCAGGCGCCGAGGCCGGAAGGCGGATGGGCGGCAAGCGTGGTGGCGACCGCAATCGCCATGCCGATCATGCCGAAAAGATTGCCCTGGCGGCTAGTGTCGGGATGCGAAAGACCACGTAGCGCCAGGATGAACAGAACGCCGGAAACCAGATAAGCCAGAGCGGCGAGATTGGCGCTCATGACATCGCTCCGCATCCCCTGACGTCGTGCCCAGCCTTGCGCTGGGCATCCACATCTTTGCAGTGTGGCCAAATGCGCGACATGGATGGCCGGGGCACGCCCGGCGATGACGACGGCGCTTTGCGAACGGCGGAATTCATAAGCGTCGTCATTTCTGCTTCCGCTGGAACATGCCGAGCATGCGCTTGGTCACCAGAAAGCCGCCGAAGATATTGACCGAAGCGAAGGCGAGCGCGACGAAGCCGAACGCGCGCGCCCAGATCGGACCGGCGTCGTTGGCAACCAGCGCGACGCCGACCGCGAGCAGGGCGCCGACCACGATGACCGAGGAGATCGCATTGGTCACCGACATCAGCGGCGTGTGCAGCGCGGGCGTCACCGACCAGACCACGTAGTAGCCGACAAAGACCGCCAGCACGAAGACCGAAAGCCGGAACACGAACGGATCGACGACGTCGCTCGCGGCGACCGCGCCTGAATGCGCGACCGCGGCGAGATCGAGTTGAGCGAAGATCGCAAGGGTTACCACGCTGGCCTCCGTTTCTTTCTAGCTCTCCCGCAAGGAGAGAGCATTCACGCCGCCGTCTTCGGCTTGAAGTTCGGATGCACGATCGCGCCATCGCGGGTGAGCATAGTGCCCTTGATGATCTCATCTTCCCAGTTGACCGCGAGGGCCTTGGTCTTCTTGTCGATCATGGTCTCGAGGAAGGTCAGCAGGTTCTTGGCGTACAGCGCCGAGGCCGAAGCGGCGAGGCGTCCGGGCACGTTCAGATAGCCGACGATCTTGGCTGGGCCCGACTGCACCACCTCGCCGGGCTTGGCGCCTTCGATGTTGCCACCTCGCTCGACCGCGAGATCGACGAGGACCGAACCGGGACGCATCGAATCGACCATCGCTTTTGAAACGAGCCGGGGCGCCGGCCGGCCGGGAATGAGCGCGGTTGTGATCACGATGTCCTGCTTTTTTATGTGCTCGGCCACCAGCGCCGCCTGCTTAGCTTGATACTCTTTCGACATTTCCTTGGCGTAGCCGGCAGCGGTCTCGGCGGCTTTGAATTCATCGTCCACGACGGCGACGAACTTTGCGCCGAGGCTTTCGACCTGCTCCTTGGTCGCCGGGCGGACGTCGGTGGCGGTGACGATGGCGCCGAGCCGGCGGGCGGTGGCAATAGCCTGCAAGCCGGCGACGCCGACGCCCATGATAAAAACCTTCGCTGCGGGCACGGTACCGGCCGCAGTCATCATCATCGGGAAGGCGCGGCCATATTCTTCGGCCGCGTCGATCACCGCACGGTAGCCGGCGAGATTTGCCTGGCTCGAAAGCACATCCATAGACTGCGCGCGGGTGATGCGCGGGAGGAGTTCCATCGCAAAGGCGATGACTCCGGCGTTGGCCAGAGCGCGCAGAGCGTCTTCGTGGCCATAAGGATCCATGATGGCGATGACGAACGCACCCTTCTTCAGGCGCGCGAGTTCCGACGTTAGCGGCCGTCGCACCTTGAGCACGATATCGGCGCCGGTAACGGCGTCTTTGGCCACGGTAGCGCCGGCCGCCGCGTAATCGTCGTCGAGAATTCCGGATTTAATTCCTGCGCCGGGCTCCACGGCAACATTAGCGCCGAGGCCGATCAGCTTCTTGACCGTCTCCGGCGTGGCGGCAACCCGCGGTTCATTCGCGTCGATCTCGGCGGCAACCGCGACCTTCATGATTCCCCCGACATCGGGTCATGCTTACCCTCGGTCCGAGTCCAAACCACGCGCGGGCCGTGCGCCGCTCTGCGCCCGGTAAAACGCTGACGCCGCTGGGATTCCGCTCAGGCGAGGAAAACCGCCAACCCGATGACAATGACGATGACGACGGCGAGAATGGCCTTTGTCAGCGTCAAGAAGTTCAAATAGGTCTGCTCGTGCGCGTTGTAGTCGTTGCCCATTGCACTCGCGTATTCGAGTTCCCCGTGGTCGGCCATGCTCTTCCTCCAGTCATCCGATGTCTCGACTTAGCGTAATTGTCGGCGAAGGGCAACGCGATGTCTACATATCCAGTACGAGCCGCTCGCTCTTGCTGCCACAGCAGCAAATCATGACCTTTTCGTTGGTTGCCTGCTCTTCCTCGCTCAGCACCGAATCGTGGTGCACGGGAATGCCGGAGATCACCCGGGTCACGCACTCGCCGCAAATGCCGAGTTCACAGGAATAATCGACGTCGACTCCGGCCTGATAAAGGACCTCGAGGATCTTCTGACCTTCGGGGATGTAGTATTCTTCGCCGGAGCGAGCGAGTTCGACCCAGAAGCCGCCCAACGTCCCTTCGGCAGCTTCTTCCTTCGGTGTGAAGTATTCGACATGAACCTGTGGGCGTGGGCGGGCGGCGGCTGCCGCTTCGAACGCCTTGAGCATCGGATTGGGGCCACAGCAATAAAAGTGCGCGTTCGCCGGTGCAGCGGCCACGGCCGCGGCAATGTCGAGAAATTTGCCGCCGGCCTCATCGTCGAAATGCAGATGGACGCGTTCCGGCCCCAGTTGCTCGAGAGTCTCGACGAAGGCCATGTCGGCGCGTGAGCGGCAGGAATAGTTGAGCTGCCACGACCGCTTCTGCGCGGTAAGCTGCTGGGCCATACACCAGATCGGTGTAATACCGATGCCGCCGGCAAACAGCACGACATGCTCGGCGTCCTCGACCAGCGGAAAGTTATTGCGCGGCGCGCTGATCTTGAGGGAGTGTCCGACACGCAGCTGATCGAAAATGTAACGTGACCCGCCGCGGCTCGCAGCGTCGAGCTTGATGCCGACAACGTATTTGTCCGGATTGTCGGCTGGATTGAGCAGCGAAAATTGCCGAACCAAGCCATTCGGCAGATGAATATCGATATGGGCGCCGGGCTTGTAAGGCGGCAGGGCACCGCCGTCCGGGCGCACAAACGTATATACGTTGGTGTCGCGGGCGACGGTTTCAATTTCGCTCAACTGCACCTCGATCAAGCCGGCGGCGCGGACAGATTCGGGCCGTTGAGCGGACGCGGCGGACGGTGCGGCTACAGTATCCATTTGGGTCATAAATAGGCAGCGGAGGTAGGGTTTCGCAACATGTTGTTCATGCGTTACGCGGTTGGGCCGCGGGCGATTTTGGTTGGTGGAATAGTGCGAAAATGTTCCGGAAATTGGCCTGATTGCGGTGAATCACCCCCCCTAGCCGCGACGCGCCGCTTGTCCGGTGCTGATCGGTGCGATTTCTACGTCCATCCTTGGACGTTCGGTGGTTGCCGGCCGGACCGCCGCTATGCCGGGTACGGCTTCGACCGCGACGCCGGCGGCGCGGCAGGCGGCGATCTCTTGCCCAGCTTGGCCGGCGCCAGCTTTCAGCCGCACAACGTGGCGGCCGGCCCTCGCCAGAGATACCATCGTTGCGGTGGCGGTTTTTCCAACCAGCATTTTTTTTGCCTCACGGCGCGCGAAGTCAAGGATTTCCGGCGCCACCTTTTCGTCGAATAAAATGACGTCGGCGGATTGTAGTGCGCGAACGGCACGCAGCGTCAGCAGCTCCGGATCGCCCGGGCCGGTGCCGATTAGCGTCACCGAACCCGCGTCCACCTGACCGGGCGTGAACAGTATCGCAAAATCGGTTTCACCCGGCGGCGCATTGGGAGCTGCAATGGCGCGCTCGGCAAACCGTTCCCAAAAACTGCGCCGGCCGCGGAACGACAAAGCGCGGGCGTGTACGCGCGGACGCCAGTTGCGGGCCGCTTCGGCCCAGCGCGCAAAGCCCTTGGGGATAAGCGCTTCGATCTTGGCGCGGATGGCCTGAGCGAATACTGGTGCAGCGCCGTCGGTGGAGATGCCGATCACGAGCGGCGAGCGATTGACGATTGCGCCGAAGGCGAAATCGCAAAAGGCCGGCCGGTCGATGACGTTGACCGGGGCGCCTGCGCTGCGGGCCGCTGCAACAAAGCGCGCGGCCTCATCCTCGTCGGCACATTCGGCGATCGCCATTGCCGCTCCGGCACAGTCGGTCGGTTGCCAAGCGCGCTCGTGCAACGTGATCGTGCCGTCGAACGCCGCGGTGACTAGCGCGCGAAGTTGGTCTTTCGGGGCCGGCGCGAACACCTCGACATCTGCGCCCGCGGCGGCGAGCAGTTCGGCCTTCCAGGCGGTGGCCGCGCCATCGCCGGCAACGATGCAACGCTTGCCCGAAAGGGCGAAAAAAGCCGGTATTCGGGCTATTGGGTCCATATGCATGCGCTTGACGTAGAAGGACTTTCTAAATTGCGCAATGGTCTGCAACAAAGACGAAATGATCCTCTCTGAAATTGCGGATCAAACATAAATTCTTTCAAAAAAACCTGAGCAGAGACAAAAACTTGGTGGGCGTCCGGCGGGATTCCGCCGGACGCCCTGAGGTAGAAGCCAGCCAGTCTGTAAGCCGGGTTCTGGAGGGCATGCGGACAACCGGCCCGCACGCGCGACGGCCATTCCTCTTGGACGCCGGTCGCCCGGCGTCTCCAGCAACCTACCCGGACGGCGGGTTTAGACATCGACCTGAAGCCTTACGCTTGCGCGAACGCTTCGTGCCGTCCCTATTCGGTCTTGCTCCCGGTGGGGTTTGCCGTGCCGCCGGCGTTGCCGCCGACGCGGTGCGCTCTTACCGCACCTTTTCACCCTTACCGCGGCTTACGCAACGCGCCGCGGCGGTATGTTCTCTGTGGCACTTTCCCTAGGCTCGCGCCCGCCGGACGTTATCCGGCACCGCTTGTCTATGGAGCCCGGACTTTCCTCCCCGGCAACCTTTCGGTTTTGCCGGAGCGGCCGTCCGACCGACTGACCGGACAGGGATGGCGATGGCGACGATCGACGTCAAGAGGCGAGGCGACCGAAGTCGCGCGCCCGGGCCGCGATACTTTTGACCCGGCCGCGTTGCGCAAGCAGTTCGCGCAACGTAGCGCGGGTGGATTCGTCGGCGATACCGTCGATCTGTTCCTGGCGGAAGTGGCGCTGGAAGGCTGTCACCACGTCATGAGTGGCCGAATCGTAGGTGCCGCTGACAGCGAGACCGTAGCCGTATTGGCTCAGCGATTCCTGCAGCGCCGCGACCGCTTCGCTCCGGTCGCCCAGCGCAAGCACCGCACCGGTTCTGCCGATTCGGGCCGGTGGCACCCAATGGCCGACGCCGGAATCGTAAAGCGTGCGCCACGGGAATTTTTCGCCTGGGTCCCGCTTGCGTGATGGGGCAACATCGGAATGCGCCAGGACGCGAAACGGTACAATGGTGTGACGGGTCGCGATGCCGCGGCATAATGCGATTACGGCGGCGACCTGCCGCTTAGGAAAATTTGGATAGCCGTAATCGTGTCCTGGATTGGCGATTTCGATGCCGATGGAGCAGGAATTGATATCGGTTTCTCCGGCCCAGGACGCCACGCCCGCATGCCAGGCGCGGCGGCTTTCCTCCACCATCTGCACGATGCGGCCGTCCTCGTAGACCAAGTAATGCGCCGACACTTCGCTCGCCGGCGTGCACAGGCGCTCCAGCGCTTCAGCGGCGTCGGGCATGCCGGTGTAGTGGAGCAGGATCATGTCGGGCCGCCGGCCATCTTTGCGCTCGCCGTGATTTAGCGACGGCCTCACTTCAGCGACGACGACGGATTCGGCGGCGAACGCCATGCGGCGGGACATGAGCGCTACTGTAGGGCAGGGCGCGTCGCCGACAAGCCTTTTGCGCGGGCGGCGAAACGGCGGCGCAGCCGTCCTCAACCTTTCCTTAAGCTTACGCCTCGCTAATCGAAATGAGCGCGGCCGCTTCCTCCCCGCCGTCGGGGCTCCGCGTTGACGGCCCATATTATCCCATGATAACCCATCAAGTCCCAGATAGCCCCGAAATCCCCGGTCTTAGGCCGGGCCGACTCTTGGATGGCATCGGGTCGCGGACGCATTGTCGGTTGCGTTCGCCGGGTCACCCGCTCGACGGAAGGCGAGATGGACCGGTTCGTGTCGCACTACCTACTTCCTCTGGATGCAAAGGGGAGAGTATCGGTGCCGGCAGCTTTTCGCGCGGTGCTCGCGCACGACGGTTTCGACGGTCTTTATTGCCATCCGGCGCTCGAGCGTCCCGCACTCGATGCCGGCGGCAACGCGCTGTTGCGCGAGATCGAGACGCTGATCGCCGGGTTCCCAGCTTATTCGGTCGAGCGCGAGCAGTTTTCGCTGGCTTTCTACGGCACCAGCGAGACGTTGAAGATCGATGGCGAGGGCCGCATCGTGCTGAGCGACACACTGAAGGCGCATGCAGGGATCGACAACGCCGTCTTGTTTGTCGGTCTTGGCCACAAATTTCGAATCTGGGAGCCTGGCCGCTTTCGCGCCGAGCTTACGGAGGCTACGGGCAAGGTCCGCGCCTTCAAACGCAAACCGGCAGCCCGTTCCACGGCGGCGGCGAGACCATTTGGAGCGCGGGAGCGATGACGGGCAGCGACAGCTCTGCTGTCGCTGGCGGACTGGCCCGTCACGTTCCCGTGCTCGCTCGCCGTGCAGCCGGTTGGCTCGCAGTGCGCGACGGTGGCGTCTATGTTGACGCGACCTTCGGCGCCGGCGGCTACACCCGCGCCATCCTGGCCATCGCTGGGACCCGCGTCATCGGCATCGACCGCGATCAGCACGCGATTGCCGCTGGAAGCGACTTGGTGAAACAGGCGGCCGGGCGCCTCCAACTGGCCGAAGGGCGATTTTCGGAACTGGCAGCGATCGCCGCGGATCACGGCGCGGCTGGGGTCGATGGCGTCGTCTTCGATCTCGGCGTGTCCTCCATGCAGCTCGACGAACCGGCGCGCGGCTTTTCGTTCCGGCTTGACGGTCCGCTTGATATGCGGATGGGAAGCTTCGGCCCAAGCGCTGCCGACGTCATCGCCCGCGCCGGCGAACGCGACCTCGCCGCCATTATCTTCAACCTGGGAGAAGAACGGCACGCGCGCGCCATTGCACGCGCGATTGTCAGAGCGCGCGACAAGGAACCGATCACGACGACACGGGCGCTTGCCGAGATCGTCGAAAGCGTCGTGCGGTCGCGCGTAGGTGCAATCCACCCTGCGACCCGGACCTTTCAGGCGCTGCGCATCTTCATCAATGAAGAACTCGTCGAATTGGCGCACGGCCTTGCCGCGGCCGAGCGCGTGCTCAAACCGGGCGGTCGCCTCGTCGTCGTCGCCTTTCATTCGCTCGAGGATCGCATCGTCAAGACATTCATCGCCGAACGCAGCAGCCATGCACCGGCGTCGTCGCGGCATCGGCCCGAAATTGCAGCGCCGCCGCCGACTTTCCGCGTGCTGACGCGGCGGCCGGAAACGCCCGACCAAGCCGAGATCGCTGCCAATCCACGTGCCCGTTCGGCCAAGCTCCGCGTCGCCGAGCGAACCGAAGTCGCCGCACGCGCCGGCGCGGTCGAAACATTTGTGCCGCCACTGCCGTTGCCCAGCCAATTTGTGCGGAGGTTGGCATGATCCTGCGCGTCCTTAATTTTGTGGTCATCGGTGTATTGGTGCTGGCGGCGGCGTACGTTTATCGGATCAAATTCGACTCGACCATGCAGGCGGAGCGTCTCGCCAAGATCCGCAGTGAGGTGCGGCGCGAGCGCGATACCATCGCCGCCTTGCGCGCTGAATGGGGCAAGCTCGACGATCCGGCGCGCATTGAAGCGCTCGCCAAGCGCTTCCTGCCGCTCAAACTAATCGTGCCGACACAGTTCGATTCGCTCAACCAGTTGCCGGAGCGGCCGCCGCAATTGGTCAAACCTGGCAGCCTCGATCCGATCGGCAGCATGATTGAAACGTTGGAGGAGCCGGCGGCGACAACCGGCAGCATCGATGCGACGAAGCCGGCCGCCGAGCCAGCGCCTGCCGAGGAGGCGGCTGCCGCAGACGCCGAATTGCCGGCGGTCAAGTCGGGGCGGCTCGACCGATGACCGCTGTCGCGCAAATCGTTTCGGTGCAGATGCCGGAAACCTGGCGGCGGCGGTTGGTGCGCACTCTCCTTTACGGAGGCGATATCGATCGCGCGGCTAAGGCGCGCGCGCGCGTGGGACTGGCGATTCTCGCTTTCGTCGCGGTCTACTCTATCATCGCGATTCGGCTCGTCATGTTCGCGATGGTGTCGGACGGTCGCGCCGTGCACCGTGTCGTCGGCGGCGACGCGGTTGCGACTGCGCGGCCCGACATCCTCGACCGCAACGGCGAAGTCTTGGCCACCGACGTGCGGGTGCCTTCATTGTATGCCGAACCACGCCGGCTGATTGATGTCGACGAAGCGGTCGAATTGCTTACCGCCGATCTGCCCGATCTCGATGCCACCGAATTGCGCGAGCGGCTGTCTTCCAAGCGCGGGTTTGTCTGGCTCAAGCGCGACATCACTCCCGAACAGCAGCGTGAAATCTATCGGCAAGGGCTTCCGGGCATCGGCTTTCTGCCCGAGAACAAACGCGATTATCCGAATGGCCCCGAAGTTTCGCACCTGATCGGCCATGTCAACATCGACAATCAAGGCATCGCCGGCATGGAGAAGTGGCTCGACGGCCATGGGCTTGCCGCTTTGCATATGGCGGGGCTGGCCACCGACCGACTGCAAAACCCGGTGCAGCTTGCCGTTGACTTGCGCGTGCAACATGCCCTGCGCGCCGAGCTTGTCGCCGCCCGCGCCAAATTCAAGGCATTGGCCGCCGCCGGCGTCGTGCTCGACGTGCGAAGCGGCGAAGTCATCGCCATGGTGTCGGAGCCCGATTACGATCCAAACAATCCGCGCGAGGCTCTCGATCCCTCCCGCATCAACCGGCTGACCACCGGCGTCTATGAGATGGGGTCAACGTTCAAGGCGTTTACAATCGCCATGGCTCTCGACTCCGGCAGGTTCACCCTCAAGTCTTCGTTCGATGCGCACGGGCCGATGCGCGTCGGCAGGTTTCTGATCCACGATTTCGAGCCCGAGAACCGGATGCTGACCATCCCGGAAATCTTCACGTATTCGTCGAATATCGGGGCAGCCCGCACCGCGCTGGCGATGGGCGTCGATGCGCACAAAGCGTTTTTGAAGAAGATGGGCCAACTCGACCGGTTGCGCACGGAATTGCCGGAGAGCGCCGAACCGATCGTGCCGAAGCATTGGGGTGATCTCAACACCATTACCATCGCCTTCGGCCACGGCCTTTCGGTGGCGCCGCTGCAGGCGCTAATGGGAGTTGCTGCGCTGATGAACGGTGGCATGCTGATTCCGCCGACCTTCCTCAAGCGCACACCGCAAGAAGCGCGAGCGCTCGGCAAACAGGTCATCAAGCCGGAAACCAGCGAGATGATGCGTTATCTGATGCGGCTCAATGTTGAGAAAGGAACCGCGCGGAAGGCAGACGTCCCAGGATATTACATCGGCGGCAAGACCGGCACTGCCGACAAGGTCATCAACGGCCATTATTCCAAATCCAGCGTCTTGACCGACTTCATGGCGGTGATGCCGGCCGACCAACCACGCTATCTGCTGCTGATTATGCTTGACGATCCCAAGGTGTTGCCGGAGACGCACGGCTTCAAGACGTCCGGCTGGAACGCCGTTCCTGTCGGCGGCGCGGTGGTCGCGCGGATTGCGCCGTTGCTTGATATCCAGCCGCGCTTGGATCTGCCGGACGCCGACCACCTGATACTGGCTTCGCTTAAGGAAAGCAGGTAAGGCGGGGGTTTATAACCGCCATGAAGCTTTGCGAGATTCTGCCCGCCGATGCGGAAGTTGACGCCCGCCATGCCGCGCTCGACGTCTGCGGCGTTACGGCGGACTCGCGCACAGTCCGTCCCGGCGACCTTTTTGTTGCGATTGCCGGCAACAAGACGGACGGCAACAAATTCATCGCGGCCGCCATCGCCGCCGGTGCCGTCGCCGTCTTGGCCGAAAGGCGGCCCGATGCGTTGCCTACTGGCGTGGCTTTCGTTCGTGTCGGTAATGCGCGACGCGCCTTGGCATTGGTTGCCGCCAAGATGTTTCCCCGCCAGCCGCAAATCATCGCCGCGGTCACCGGTACCAGCGGAAAGACCTCGGTCGCCGCGTTCGCGCGGCAAATCTGGACCGCGCTCGGCCACCGCGCCGCGAGCATCGGTACAATCGGGATCGTCTCGCCGCGCGGCGAAAGCTACGGTTCGCTGACCACGCCGGACCCGGTCGCGCTGCATCGCTCGCTTGACGCGCTCGTAAACGAGGGTGTGACCCATCTCGCCATCGAGGCCTCGTCGCATGGCCTCGACCAATATCGGCTCGATGCGCTGCGTCTAGCCGCGGGCGCGTTCACCAACATCACGCGCGATCACCTCGATTACCATCCGACTTTCGAAGCGTATCTTGCCGCCAAGCTGCGGTTGTTTGAATCGCTCGTACCGGAAGGCGGCGCCGCGATCGTCGACGTAGATCACCCGCACGCCGATGCTGTGCTGGCGGCGGCGAAGTCGCGCGGCCTGTCGATCTTCACTGTCGGACGCAAGGCCGACGGCATCCGCATTGTCGATACTGCCATCGACAATTTTGCGCAGATCGTGCGGCTCGAACACGGCGGGAAGACCTATCGCGTGCGACTGCCGCTGGTCGGCGAATTCCAGGTCGAGAACGTGGTGGTGGCGGCCGGTATCGCCATCGCTACCGGCGGTAATGCAGGCGAGGTTTTTTCTGTGCTCGAACATCTCACCGGCGCGAAGGGTCGGCTTGAGCTCGTCGGCATAAGCAACGGCGCGCCGGTCTTTATCGATTACGCGCACAAACCCGACGCACTCGCCAAGGCGCTCGATGCGCTGCGACCTGCAGCCCGCGGCCGGCTGGTGGTGGTGTTCGGCGCCGGCGGCGATCGCGATCGCGGTAAACGCCCGCTGATGGGAGCGGTAGCGACCGAGAAGGCGGATCGGGTGATCGTCACCGACGACAATCCGCGCAGCGAGGATGCCGCCGCCATTCGTGCCGCCATCCTGGCGGCCGCGCACGGCGCCGTCGAAATCGGCGACCGGCGCGAGGCAATCCGCGCAGCGATTGCGGAGTTACGCCAAGGCGACGTTTTGCTGATCGCGGGCAAGGGCCATGAAACCGGCCAAATCATCGGCGACCGGGTAGTGCCGTTCAGCGATCATGAGGCGGTCGCCGCGGCGCTCAAGGAGCAAGCCGCATGAGCGCGCCCGCGCTGTGGACCGTCGACGCAATGGCGGCGGCAATGGGCGCTGGCCGGCAAGGCGCGCTGCCGCAGAGCGTATCGGGCATTTCCATCGACAGCCGGACCGTTGGCCGCGATCAGGCCTTTTTTGCCATCCAGGGCGACCATCGCGATGGCCACGATTTCGTCCTCGGCGCGCTTGAGGCGGGCGCCGGGCTTGCGGTCGTCGC
>JASHSY010000206.1 GCA_030040825.1 Xanthobacteraceae bacterium | reverse complement strand
TAACGATGAAACCAAACGGTAAGACGGCACTGATCACCGGCTCGACCGACGGTGTCGGCCGCATGGTGGCGGAGCGGTTGGGTGCCGACGGCTGGCGCGTATTGGTGCATGGCCGCGATCGCGGCCGCGGCGCACAGGTCGTTGCTGAAATCCAGAAGACCGGCGGCGCGGCGGAATTCCTGCAAGCCGACCTGTCGTCGCTCGCCGAAGTTCGGCGTCTTGCCGACGCGGTACAGAAGGCGACCAAGCGCCTCGATCTTTTGATCAACAACGCCGGGATTGGCAGCGGCGGACCGCAAGGCACGCGGCAGACGAGCGCCGATGGCCATGAGCTGCGTTTCGCGGTGAATTACCTGTCCGGTTTCCTCCTCACGCATTTGCTGATGCCCCTGCTGAAGACCAGCGCGCCGGCGCGCATCGTCAACGTAGCCTCGCTCGGCCAGCAGGCGATCGATTTCGACGATGTGATGTTGAAGACCGACTATACTGGCATACGCGCCTACCGACAGAGCAAGCTCGCGCAAATCCTGTTCACTATTGCACTCGTGCCGGAGCTGAAGGGTAGCGGCGTGACGGTCAATGCGCTGCATCCGGCGACATTTATGAATACCGCGATGGTGCGCGAGTTCGGCACGCCGATCTCAACCGTCGAGGAAGGCGCCGACGCGATCCTCCACCTCGCAGTAGCCCCGGAGATGGAAGGCCGAAGCGGTCTTTATTTCAATGGACGGAACGAGGCGCGAGCCAATGCGCAGGCTTACGACGCGCAGGCGCGGCAAAAGCTTGTAGCGCTGAGCTTCGAGCTTGCCGGTTTGTCCACGAAGAAATCGGCCATAGCCCACCGCTGATTTTGACGGCCTCGCCCGGTTGCGATACTTGATGCACGCATGACAATCCGCCTGCATCGCGGCGATCTGCCCGAGCTGTCACGCTATACCGGCGCGGTGGCGATCGATACCGAGACCATGGGGCTTTCGCTTGGCCGCGACCGGCTATGTGTCGTCCAGCTTTCGCCAGGCGACGGGTCGGCGGACGTGGTGCAGATTCCAGCGCACGGCGTCAACGCGCCGAACCTGGCGCGGCTACTCGCCGACGCTCGCGTGCTCAAGATCTTTCACTTCGCGCGGTTCGATCTCGGCGTCTTGTACAACGCGCTCGGGGTAATGCCGGAGCCGGTCTATTGCACCAAGATCGCATCGCGGCTGGCTCGCACATACACCGACAAGCACGGCTTGAAGGACCTGGTGAAGGAGGTCCTGGGTCATGACCTGTCGAAACAGCAGCAGTTATCGGACTGGGGCGCGGCCGAACTGAGCGATGCGCAGGTTTCTTACGCGGCGGCCGACGTCCTTTACCTGCATGCCCTCAAGGAACGGCTCGATGCGATGCTGGCGCGCGAGGGCCGTGAAGGACTGGCGGCGGCCTGCTTCAAATTTCTGCCGGACCGGGTCCGGCTCGACCTGGCCGGTTTTGCCGGCGAGGATGTTTTCGCCCATTCGTAGGTGCCGGGGACGAACGTTTTGCGGCTTTGCGCCGCGCTCGACCGAGCCTGCCCCGCCCGGTAGCGGCCACATTCGCAGGCGACAATTCAGGCGCGAAACCGCTAAAACGTTCGCACCGATTCGGGGGCAAGTCCGAAGGGGCAGTTTCTGACCTATTCAGCCGACAGCGCGCGACGCGGCGGATTTTCGGCGACCTCGCGCGGCGATGCCGACAAGATTTATCGCGCCGCCCTTCGCCACAGTCGGCACGTGCGCTGGTTGCGGATCGGCGTTCCGCTGGCCATCGCAGCCGCGCTAGTAGCGGTGATCGCGGCCAACTATATGCCGACGGTCGGTAGCATTCGGCTGCCCGGCGATCTCGGCAAGCTGGTGATCAAAGGCACCAAGGTCACCATGCAGCAGCCGAAACTGAACGGCTTCACGGTCGATTCCCGTCCTTATGAATTCACCGCGCAATCCGCCGAACAGGACATCACCAAACCCGATTTTATGGAATTACATCAGATCCAGGCCGGTATCGAGATGCAGGACAAGAGCATCGTTCACCTCACCGCCGATAACGGCGACTATAATATGAAATCCGAAACGCTCATCTTGCACGACAACGTCCATCTTGTTTCGTCGGCCGGCAACGAAGTGCGGCTGAGCGAAGCTGCGATCGATGTCCATAAGGGCACGGTGCGTTCGGACAAGCCGGTATGGGTGAAGCTGACCAACGGGGTGATCAAAGCCAAACGGCTCGAGGTGCTCGACAGCGGCGACATCATCCGTTTCGGCGGCGGGGTAGCGATGACCGTTCATCCCGACCAAGTCTCACCGGAGGCCGAGAACCGATGATGCGCTGGCCTGGCAGCTGGATGGTGATGATGGCGTTGGCCGCCGTGCCGGTCGCAGCGGCGGCGCAGCCGCGTAGCACCACCAATGGCCCCGGCCTCCTGCAAGAGCAGAACCAGGACCAGCCGATACAGATCGAATCGGCGACGCTCGAGGTCCATGACAAGGAGAAGATGGCGACTTTTTCCGGCGACGTTCAGGTCACACAGGGCGACACCACGATCAAGTGTCAGTCGCTCGTCGTCTTTTACGGTGGCGAGCGCACCGCGTCAGGCCGGGCAGCGGCGGCGGCGCCACAGTCGGCCGCCAAGCCCGGGCAAGCGACTGCGCTACCGCAAGGCGCCAACGACATTCGCAGGATCGAGGCGCGCGGTGGCGTCACCGTCATTTCCAAGGACCAGAACGCCAGCGGCGATTTGGGCGTTTACGACTTACGGAAAAAGACCATCACACTGACCGGAAACGTCGTGGTCAGCCAGGGCAAGAATGTGCTGCACGGCGACCGGGTCGTGGTCGATACCGTCACTGGAAACGCGCACTTTGAATCGAACGCGTCCGGTCCGAGCCGCGTGCGAGCGCTGATTCAGCCAGGCAAAGGCGCCAACGGCGGCCCTTCGAACATCATGACTATTGGGCCGGGTCGGCAGAATTAAGCGCGGCTGCCGCAGTATCACATCGGGAAATCGGATAAAGTCCTCAGTTACGGCGCTATTCGCCGACGATTCGAATTGACCCCTTGAGAAGGTTGGCTGGTGCTCGATTTGTTCGGATATTTTCGTCGGCGCCGGCGTCCGACGCGTCAGCCGGTTGCGGCGGCCGAGGAGCCGATCGATCTCGGCAATATGGGTGGCGCGATCAACGGCACTTATCTCGATATCGCAAGCTTGCCGGCGATTGAGCGGAAGGCGCGCAGCCGGCCGCCGCGGCGGCCGCCATCGCCGCCACCGCCGCCGGAGGCTGTCGCGCCCGCGCCGGCAAAGCCACGCCGCCGTCCCGAGGGCAACAGTTCCGTGCCACCCGATCGCAAGGGCGTATTGTCCGTGCACGGCGTGGAGAAAAGTTTCGTCGGCCGCAAGGTGGTGAAGGGCGTTAGTTTTTACGTGCGCAAGGGCGAAGCGGTCGGGCTGCTCGGCCCGAACGGCGCCGGCAAGACCACCGTCTTTTATATGGTCACGGGATTGATCAAGGCCGACAAAGGCCGCGTTGAGCTTGACGGACATAACGTCACGGCGCTGCCGATGTATCAGCGTGCCCGCCTAGGCATCGGTTATTTGCCGCAGGAAGCCTCGATTTTCCGCGGCCTGACGGTCGAGCAGAACATCCGCGCCGTGCTGGAAGTGGTCGAGCCGGATACGCGGCGCCGCGAGCGCGACCTCGACGGATTGCTCGAGGAGTTCAACATCGCGCGGCTACGCAAAACCCCGGCAATCGCGCTCTCCGGTGGCGAACGCCGCCGCGTCGAAATCGCCCGGTCGCTGGCCACCAGGCCGAATTACATGCTGCTCGACGAGCCGTTTGCCGGTATCGATCCGATCGCCGTCGGCGACATCCAGTCGCTGGTGCGTCACCTGACCAACCGCGGCATCGGCGTGCTGATCACCGACCACAATGTGCGCGAGACGCTCGGCCTGACCGACCGTGCCTACATCATCTATTCCGGCGAAGTGCTGATGGAGGGCCGCGCCGACGATATCGTCAACAACCCGGACGTCCGTCGGCTCTATTTGGGCGAGCAATTCCAGCTTTAGGCCCTGTCGATCTAAGTGTTGTGCAAAAACGATTGACGACAGCATGGCCGAACTGATGTACAACGCTACAAGCAAGAATCGGACCAGTTCGCCGGTTAGCGATGGCACTTTCGCAGAAACTTCAGCTTCGCCAGAGCCAAGCGCTGGTGATGACGCCGCAGTTGTTGCAGGCGATCAAGCTCCTACAGCTCTCCAATCTCGATCTGGTGGCATATGTGGAGGCCGAACTCGAACGCAATCCGCTCCTCGACCGCAGCGTTGATGAGGAGGGCGCGCCGGCCCTGGCGGAAGGGGCCATGCTGGCCGCGGGTCCGAACGCGGGCGCCGAGGGCTGGGGCGGCGCGAACGAGAGATCGCCGAGCGCCAAGCCGGCGGAGGAACCGCTCGACACCCGCGTCGAGGACAGCTTTCCCGACCATGCCGAGGCGAGCCCGCCGCGCGGCGTCACCGCAGAAGGTCCGGTTGGATATTCCGAATGGGCCGGTGTTGGCGCCGGCGGCCGCGACGACAGTGACTACAACCTCGAAGCGTTCGTTCCGGCCGAGACCACGCTCGCCGACTGGCTGCGCGATCAGCTTACGCTCGCCGTTACCAGCGCGCCGCGCCGGATGATCGGACAATACCTCGTCGATCTGGTCGACGAAGCCGGCTATTTGAGCGTCGATCTCGAAGCAACCGCCCAGAAGCTCGGCACCAGCGTCGGCGAGATCGAAGCCATGATCGGCATTTTGCAGGGCTTCGATCCGCCCGGCGTATGCGCGCGCGATCTCGCCGAGTGCTTGACGCTTCAGCTCAAGGAACGCGATCGCTTCGACACGGCGATGCAGGCGCTGATCGCTCATCTCGATCTTTTAGCCAGGCGCGACTTCGCGGCATTGCGAAAAATCTGCGGGGTCGGCGACGAGGATCTCACCGACATGATTGCTGAGATTCGCAAGCTCAATCCCAAGCCCGGTCTCTCCTTCGGCTCGGCGATCGTGCAGCCGATCGTGCCCGATGTGTTCGTCCGGGCCGCCCCCGACGGCGGGTGGATCGTCGAACTCAATTCCGACACCTTGCCGAAAGTGCTGGTCAATCAGACCTATTACGCCGAAGTCTCCGCTACGGCGAAACGCGATACCGACAAATCGTATCTTGCCGATTGCCTGCAAAGCGCGACGTGGTTGGTCCGCGCGCTCGACCAGCGCGCCCGCACCATCCTCAAGGTTGCCAATGAGATCGTGCGCCAGCAGGACGGGTTCTTCGCCCGCGGCGTTGAGCATTTGCGCCCGCTCAATTTGAAGACCGTCGCCGAAGCGATCAGCATGCACGAGTCGACGGTATCCCGCGTCACCGCCAACAAATACATGGCGACCAGCCGGGGCATTTTCGAGCTCAAATACTTTTTTACGTCGGCGATCGCCGCCGCGCACGGCGGTGAGGCGCATTCCGCCGAGGCGGTGCGTCATCGCATCAAGCAATTGATCGACGCCGAAACGGCGGACGATGTACTGTCCGACGATTCGATTGTCGACAAGCTGCGCGAATCGGGCATCGACATCGCCCGGCGCACGGTCGCCAAATACCGCGAAGCGATGCGCATTCCGTCGTCGGTGCAGCGCCGTCGCGAGAAGCAAGCAGCTGCGGTTACCTAGGTTCCGCTCGCGGCG
>JASHSY010000205.1 GCA_030040825.1 Xanthobacteraceae bacterium | reverse complement strand
TTCCTTGGTGGACTGATACAGATTCCGCGCTGCGGCAATAATGTCCGGCACTTGCGGAATAGTGGCAGCCTCCAACTGGCCGTTAAAAGGAGTTGGAATGTCGAGGCCGGCCAGACGTTGCACTGGAGCGTCGAGCGAAAAGAAGCAACGTTCGGTCAGCGTCGCCGCAATTTCGGCGCCGGCGCCGGCGAAACGGCAATCTTCCTCGACCACCAAAACGCGGTGGGTTTTTTCAACCGACTTGACGCAGGTGTCCCAATCGATCGGGCGCAGACTGCGCAAATCGATGACTTCGACTTCGATCCCTTCCTTCGCCAGCTCGTTCGCGGCGTCTTGCGACAACACCGCGTGACGCGAATAGCTGATGATGGTCAGGTCGCGTCCCTCGCGCCGAACGGCGGCACGGTGCATAGGTGGAGCTTCGGCGACAAAATCGACCTGTCCCTTGGTGAAATAAAGAACTTCGTGCTCCAGAAGGATGATCGGATCGTCGGTGGCAATTGCCTGCCGCAACTGCCAATAGGCGTCCTGCGGCGTTGAAGGGACGGCAATGCGCAGGCCCGGAACGTTCATCAACGTGTGTTCGAGCCGTTGCGCATGCTGCGCCGCAAGCTGTCGGGCAATACCGCCCGGTACGCGCACGACCAGTGGCATTTTGAACTGGCCGCCGGACATGAACGGGATCTTCGCGGCACCGTTGATGATCGAGTCGAGCGCCAGCAACATGAAGTTGATGGTCATGATCTCGACTACCGGGCGCGCGCCGACTAACGCTGCGCCGACGCCCAGCCCGGTGAAGCCGTTTTCCGAGATCGGCGTGTCGCGAACGCGCCACTCGCCGTATTTGGCGTAAAGCCCCTCGGTGACGCGGTAGCTGCCGCCGTACAGGCCGACGTCTTCGCCGAGTGTGAACACCGACTCATCGGCGGCCATTTCATGATCCATGGCGCGGTTGAGCGCCTGCCAATAGAGCAATTCATGTGACATGGTTCGTCTCCTACATCAGGATTTCGTGGCGACTGTTGCCGTTCAGATGACCCCATGCCGCGTCCATGGTGGGCTGCGGACTTTGCGAGGCGAACGCGACGGCATCGTCCACGGTCTTCTGAATTTCCTGCTTGAGTTCTTCGAGTTCGGCCTCGATCAGGTACTCGCTGTCGAGCAGATGGTCGGCGAACAGCTTTACGTTGTCGGGCCCGACTTCGGCCAATTCATCGGCGGTCGGATACCTGAACTCGACCTCCCGCTTGGCGGTGTTGAGCGGATCGACGCTCTGGAAACCTTTGAGCTCGACCGCCGGCCGCGTCGTACCCGGGTCGGCCATCGAATGGCCGCGGTAGCGGTAAGTCTCAAACTCGATGAATTGTGGTCCGCCGCCGCGCCGGATGCGTTCGAGCGCATGCTTGGTAGTGTTGTAGACCTTGAGCACATCCATGCCGTCGGTTTTTTCGGCCGGGATGTTATAGGCGGCGACGCGTTTGAACACCTCCGGCACTGCCGAGTGACGATGAATCTCCGTACCGATAGCGTAGTGATTGTTTTCGCAAACAAACAAGATTGGCAGCTTCCAAAGTCCCGCCATATTGAGCGATTCGTGGAAAGTGCCCTGGTTGACTGCGCCGTCGCCGAAGAAGCAGATCACAGATTCCGGCAGGCCGCGCATCGCCGTTGCATACGCAATGCCGACCGCGATCGGACAACTTTGACCGACAATCGCGTAACCGCCCATGAATCGGCGGTCGCGATCGAACATGTGCATGGAGCCACCCATGCCCTTGCTCATACCGGTCGCCCGGCCAAACAGCTCGGCCATAACCTCCCGCGCCGGCGTGCCGCGTACCAGTGCGTGCGCATGTTCGCGGTAATTGCTGACGATATAGTCGGACGGACCGGCGGCATTGATTACGCCTGCCGCTACCGCCTCTTCGCCGGGGTAGAGATGGAGAAACCCGACAATATTTCCTTTGCTGTATTCTTCCGCAGCGCGCTCTTCAAAAGCGCGGGAGAGCAGCATGTCGCGGAGCATGCGGTGAAGAACTTCGCGTTCCATGGTAAACCTCGCTTGTTTTCTGTCTTGGCTTTGTGACGGGCGCACGAGGGCGCCCGTCACTTCGGGGAACGGTCAGGCTTTGCGGACGGCAAAACCGGTTTCTTTCAGGAACAAGGCCAGGATCGCGCCGACAATGATGCAGACGATCGCGGCATTGGCGCCTTTGTCGAAGATGTCGAGCGTCAATGCGCCCCCGGAGGCGAGTTTTTGCAGCAGCCAGCCGGCAGCTGGCGCACCGAACGCGCTCATCGAGAAGACGAGGAAATTGATGGCGCCGGTTGCGCTACCTTTGACGTTGTCTGGATTGACTTCCTTGATGATCGAGTAAGGGATCATCGCGGCACCAGACCCAAAGCCGAACAGGAAGCCGATGATGTAAGGCGGCATACTGTTCGCCGGCAGATAGATGGCGGCAATCGCGGTCACCAGCATGATGGCAATACCGGCGAAAAGCGCGGGCTTGCGGCGGCCGAAATGGTCAGCGATGTAGCCGAGCACTGGTGCACCGACCACCCAGCCGAGCGGAATCATCGAGGCGCGATTGACCGCCTCGGCGTGTTCCAGGTGCCAGCCTTGGCTGAGGAAGGCAACGCCCCAAATCATCGTGCCGATAGTCGTCGGCAGAAACAACAATCCCGCCGAGAAGCCGCAGAGATAGGACTGCGGATTGGTCAGCACAGTCTTGTAGGGGGCAAACATCGTCCACACGCTGGTCTTCGCATGCTCCGAAGGATCCTGACGCGGTGTAACGATCAGCATCCCAATACAGATCACGAAGGTGATGATGCCGGCATAAACCCAAAACTGCTGCCAACTGATCGGGCCGCCGTGGATCATCGGTGCGACCGCAAATTGTCCTGCTGATCCACCGAGCATGCCAAGGCATTGGGTGAAGCCGATCGCGGTCGCGAGGTAGCGCGCGGGAAAACCGTGCGTTGCGAGGTAAACTGCGCCGACAAACGCAAAGGCGGCGCCGGCGCCCTGCAACAATCGGCCGAAGCTGGCCATCCAGCTGACGCCGACGCCAAACATCAAGATGCCAACCGCCAGGAAGAACACGCCGATCGGGATGGTGTATTTGGCGCCCCACCGGTCGAGCGATGCACCGGCAATAATCGCGAAAGTCGAGTAGGTGTAATAATAAAGTCCGAGCAACGAACTCACGCCGAGCGTGGTCAAACCGAAAGCCTGCGTCAGCTCGGGCAACATCACGCTTGGTGCAGAGCGCACCGCGTATTGCATAAAGTAAAAAAGAAGGCAGATAGCCCACGCGACGACGAAGGCCACGTGAAGACCGCCGATTGCGGACGGCTTAGTCGCCGGCGCGGAAATCGATTGAATGGACATCGGATTCTCCCCCGATTAGGCCTATTTTCGGAGGATGATGCTAATCTTGGCCGCTCGTGGGATTTTGACCTACGTCAAGAGCGGGATCAGGGATTCCACGTAGTCACTAATTCGTCCCATCAATCCAGCGAATTTCCGGCGTTTTCCGCGGTACCGGCGTGGCAGCCGCTTTCGGACGCCCGACAATGATCGGCGCTCGCGGCTTATAGCCGGCTGGAAGATTGAGAGCCGCCTTACCCTCGGGGGTCCCGAGCCAGCCTTGGGCAAAACCGATCCAACAACTGCCGAGACCGGCGCCTCGCGCCGCCAGCATAAGATTTTCCGCCGCCAGAGCGGCATCCTCGGTAGCCCACGGAATATCGGCATTGGTGGAAATCACGATCAGAACCGGCGCATGATAAAAAATATCAAAATTCGCGTCGTTCAGAATCTCGTTGAAATGATGCGACATCAGGCCGATCGGCGTATTTTTGACCATGTACGCCTTGGCCTCGCGGGATATCCGCGCAAGCAAGGATCGATCGCGCACAACGCAAAATGTACATGGCTGCTGATTGACCGCACTCGGCGCCTGGATAGCTGCGTCGATCAATGAGAGAATTGTCTTGTCGTCGACGAATTCGCTCGCGTAACTCCGAACAGAGCGACGTGTGTAGATGGCTTCGTTTAAGTCCATGGCCCTTCCCCAACGGCTAGGCAAACCACTCTGTCATTACAATTTTTGACGTTATTGATTTGCGTCAAATTCGAAGCGCCGACGGATTAGTCGAAGGAAATTTCACACTCCGGAGTATCGCATTTTGATATGGCGCAAAATTTTTCGTAGCATAGGCGATATTCAACGATCGAGTTTCGCTAACCGGGAGCAAAATCGTGAAACCGCACGGCATTGACAGGTCGCTCTGGGAGGCTGCGAAGCGGGAGGCACGAGAAACTATGATAAAGGTGGCGCGCAGCCGCAAAGGGACAATAACCTACGACGAATTGCCGAGACTGATCACGGCCATTCACCTCGAACCCAGCTCGCTGGCAGTCCGCGAATTGGTCGATGAGATCTCGTTTGAAGAAGATATGGCGGGACGCGGGATGCTAGGCGCGGTCGTCGTCCATCAGGGTGTGGGAGGGCTGCCAAGCCAGCACTTCTTCACGTTGGCCAAGGGCCTCGGGCGGAATACAATTGATCAAGACAGATTTTGGAAATCAGAACTTGCAACCGTTCAGAATGTTTGGAAACGATCCGAAGCCGACGTCGCCGGCACCTCATAATCTGCAACGCGTCCAATCTGGAGCGCGCCTGGCGCGACTCTATTTGGCTCCGGACTTTGCCGCTCGAGCCGTAAAACCGGCATATGTCAGGTAAAGACCCAGAAGAAACGCCGGCACAAAATAGAAAATATAGTTTTGATCATAATGCATCCGCTCGAGCATCAGTGAAAGCGTCTCGTGATTTACGAACAATAGCAGCAGCCCCTTTGCGAATATCAGCCATCCGGTCAAACTGACGACTGTCGGCAACACTCCGCCGGCCCAAACGTTGTGACCGAGTATGATCGCGAGCCCCGCTGCAACGCTAAATACGGCATAAACCAGCATGACCGGACTGTCCGCGATTGTTGCCATAATTATCGCGTTGCTGCGCATCATAAACGCGACCACGAATACGAGCGTCGACAGACCCATAAGTCGCGCAAGATAGACGGTAAGGGCTGACATGAATCATGCTCCGCAAAATTGGACGTTGCGACACTGTCGAGTTCCGCCTGCTCGTCTATTCAATGCGACATGAGAACCGGCGCCGTCATCGAACTCAGGATGCTGCGTGTGACGCCGCCAAGCACAAATTCACGCAAACGGGAGTGACCGTATCCCCCCATGACCATGAAATCTGCATCAACGTCCGCGGCATGGGAAAGAAGGGCGTTCCCCACATCGATCTCGCCGGCAGGGAATCGCGTCACAGTTATATTGAGGCCGTGGCGGGCGAGGTGTCGCCCTATGTCTGCGCCTTCGATCTGGTCTTGCTTGGCAGATTCGCCGGTGACAACGACAATCTCGATGCGCCCCGCTCGCTTCAGGAAGGGTTCGGCGTCCGCAATGGCGCGAGCGGCCGAACGACTGCCGTCCCAGCACACCATCACATGGTCGAGCTTAAGCGGCGCTTTCTGGATGTAAGGCACAATGAGAGTAGGCCGACCCGCGTCGAACAGCACACTCTCGACAATTGCTGTCTCGGCCACTCCCTTGCCTGGCTCGGCCTGCCCGACCACCGCAAGATCGAAACATCGCGCAAGACGAGCGAACTGCCGCCCAACCTGGCTGGGCTCGACGTTGAGCTTTACCACGTCCGCCGACACGCCGGCGCGCGCCGTTGCGTCATTGAATCGCGTACCTGATTTTTCAGCCGCGCTCATGCTCTCGCGCATCAGTAATTCAATGAACTGAGGATCAATGTAACCGGGCGTCGGAATGATTGGTTCAAAAACGAAGGCGAGTCCCGTAATGTGGGCTTCGAAAGCGTCGGCGATTGAGATCGCATAATCCATGATATCGCGTTTCATAAGCGGCAAACTGAATAAGATATCTTTGATCATGGCTATGCTCCCAAACCTATACAAACAATATTGTTGATCGCGCTGCTTTGAGTTGAGCCAAATCAAAAGCAACCTTCCGACGGGCCTAGGTGATTCCCCTTAGGGGCAAAAACTGAATTTCAAAAATCGGTGTAAAAGTTGTTGTTAGAAAACCGTTCATCCTTATTCAGGAGCGGCGGTTATGAACAAAGATAATTTCACCAAATTCTCGTCGGGAATCGTCGGAGCGTCATTGCTAGCCGGCATAATTGTCGCTTGGGCTGTGATGTTGTTGCCGGCACACAGTACCGCCGCCGCGCCCGGCAACGGGCAAGCCGTTCTCCGCGGCACGAGCAATGTGTCGCTCAAGGGCGACCGTCTTGCCGGCGTGCACAGCAAGCTCGGCGGCGCGGCGGCGACGCGGGACGCTGATTCGATGGGGAAAGGTGTCGCGAACATGCCGGTGGGCTGCGATCCCGCTTTCAGCATAACAATCCAATACGGAAATTTTGTCGTGCGCTGCACGACGTGAAGATCGCAACCATGTTAAGAGCCGTAATCTTGTCA
>JASHSY010000204.1 GCA_030040825.1 Xanthobacteraceae bacterium | reverse complement strand
CTTGATCACGTTGCCGGCCTTGGGAAACTTGCCGGTCTCGCCGCCGCTTCCCGCTGGGGAGGGGATTGAGCGGTCGGTCGACAAGATCAAAACCCGACCCCACCCCTGCCCCTCCCAGCGAGGGGAACGGGTCAATACGAACCGCGTCGCCCGTCAAACCTTTCCCAGCGCCTTGAGTACGCGCTCCGGAGTGAATGGCATCTCGACCAGCGGTGCGGCGTTGAGCGGGCGCAGCGCGTCGTTGAGCGCGTTCATCACGCAGCCCGGCGCGCCGGCGGTGCCGGCTTCGCCGGCGCCCTTGGCGCCGAGTTCGGAATCCGCGGTCGGGGTGACGACGTGGCCGACCTCGATGTCGGGCATCTCGGCTGCCATCGGCACCAAATAATCCATCAGATTGGCATTAAGCATCTGTCCCCTCTCGTCATAGAGGCAATGCTCGTAGAGCGCGCCGCCGATGCCCTGCACAATGCCGCCGCGGATCTGCTCGTCAACGAGCTGCGGGTTGATCACCGTGCCACAATCCTCCACGCACCAATGTTTCAGGAGCTTCACCTGCCCGGTGCGCGTGTCGACTTCCAGATGTGACGCCTGCACGCCGTTGGTAAAGGCAAACGGCCACCCTTGCGGCACATAATGCCGCGTAGCGACGAATTCGGCCTGGAAGCCGGGCGGCAGCGTATCGGGGCGGAAATAGACGATGCGCGCGACTTCCTCGAGTGGCATGCGTTCGCGGCCGGTGGCGGCATCGACGACGATACCGGCACGAATGTCGAGCGCCTTCGGGTCGGCTTGCAGGATGGAAGCGGCGGCAACGAGTACATTGGCACGCAGCGCTTTGCCGGCCTGCCAGGCGGCCTCGCCGCCAATGCCGGCGGCGCGCGACGCCCAGGTGCCACCGCCGATCGGCGTATTATCCGTATCGCCGGTGACGACGCGCACGCGTTCGATTGGCACGCCGAACGAGGTTGCCACCACCTGCGCCAGCACCGACTCGGCGCCTTGGCCCTGCTCGGTGACACCGGAATGGACGGACACGGCGCCGGTGGCGTCAAGCTTGAGGGTGGCGCCATCCTGCGAAGAGATGCGCGCCCCGCCGACGCCATAGAACGCCGCCGACGGATTGGTCACTTCGATGAACGAGGCGAAACCAATGCCGCGATAGATGCCACGCTGGCGCAATTCCGCCTGTTCGGCGCGCAGCGCCTGGTAGTCCATCATCGCGAGAATCTTGTCGAGCGAGGCGTGATGCGACAGCCCCTCGAATTTCAGGCCGGCGGCGTTGGTCGCCGGATAGGCGTCATCGGCAAACAGATTGCGCCGGCGAAGCTCTGCCGGGTCCATGCCGATCTTCGCTGCGGCAAGCTCGACCAGTCCTTCCGTCACTGCCGTCGCGATCGGATGGCCAACGGCCCGGTACTGGCACATGACGTTCTTGTTCTGGAATACTACGCGGGCGCGCGCGCGATAATTCGGGCAGCTGTAGGGCCCTCCGACTAGGCTGACCACCTGGTTGGCCTCGATGCCGCTCGTTCGCGGATAGACCGAATATGGTCCGATGCCGGTAAGATCGTCGATCTCGAAAGCAGTGATGGTACCATCTTTCGTCACGCCGATCCTGGCCTTGACGCGATGGTCGCGCGCATGGATGTCGGAGACGAAGCTCTCGAGCCGGTCGGCGACAAATTTGACCGGCCGCCGCAACAGTTTCGACAATGCGACTGTCGCCATCTCGTCGGCGTAAATGTGTACCTTGAGGCCGAACGAACCGCCGACATCCTTGGTCAGCACGCGCACCTGATGGGCTTGGAGATTGAGGTGACGTGCAAAAATGTCCTGCGTCATGTGCGGCGCTTGCGTGCCTTGGTACACCGTGAGGCGCGCCTCGCCCGGATTCCAGTCGGCAACGATGGCGCGCGCCTCATTGGTCACGCCGGTGTGGCGGCCGAACATAAACGTCGCCTCGGCGACGGCATCGGCTTCCGCAAACGCCTTATCGGGATCGCCGGCGATGAGTGTGCGCTCGAACGTCAGGTTGTCGCCAAGCTCGGGATGAATCACCGGCGTCGATCGATCGAGTGCGGTTTCCGGGTCGGTGACGACGGGCAGTACTTCATAGTCGACGGCGATCAGCGCGCAGGCGTCTTCGGCTTGCGCGCGGCTTTGCGCGACGACCGCGCACACCGCTTCGCCCTGCCAGCAGGCGCGCTCGACGGCGATGGCGTGCTGCGGCGCCGATTTGATGCCTTTGAGGTGGGTGAGGACGCCGACCCACGGCGTCATGACTTCGGCAAGCTCGGCGCCGGTGACCACGGCGACCACGCCCGGCGCTTGCTTCGCCGCCGTCGGGTCGATGCTTGCGATGCGCGCATGCGCATGCGGCGAGCGCAGGAATGCGGCATGCACCATGCGCGGCAGGGTCACATCGCTCACATACTGGCCGCGTCCCTGCACCAGTCGCGCCAGATTCGGTCGCGGTACCGAGCGGCCGATATACGAATTCGGCCGGTCGAGCGCAGACAGTCCGGACGGCTGGTCGTCGGCGATTTTCATCGGGCCAATGCTACAGCCCGTTCACTGCGGCGCAAGCGGGAAACCGGCTAAGCGAATGCGAAGCCCACGGCCCAGGTCTCACGCGCGCGGGAAGTGCCGCTTGTAGAGATTGAATGCCCAACTGGCGCGGCCGGGCAGAAAGCCGAGGATCGCATCGGAATCCTTTGCCAGTGCCTCGACGAGTTGCAGGTTATGTTCATAGCCGAGATATTCCTGCCGCATATCGAGCACCGGATCGTGGATGTTGCGCTCCTGATAGACCGAAGCTTTGCCGAATACGACGGTCGAGCCTTTGGCCTGAAGGTGGTAAGCGGCCCAAATGTCATCCATCCGGCCGCAATGCGGGAACAGAAAGTAGTGTTGAATGGCCCGGCGCGATAAAAACGTGTTTTGCGAATTGAAGGGCGCCGGCTTGTTCGAAGAAATCGGGAAAAATGCGTCGTCAAATTTACACAGCGGCGCATGCTCCATTCGACAAATCGCATCGATATCAGGATCGCCGTTCCAGAAGTCGGCTTGCACGTCGGGTCGTATAAGCCGCCGGGTCTTTGCCGCGTAGTTTCGCTTCGGAAGAAGCTGCAGCGGATAGCCGCGGTGCCAAAGGTTGCCGTGGTTCGTCGCCCCGACCGGATCGAAGACCGCTAGTGTCGTTTCGTAATAGTTGGCTTCGATCTCGCGGCCGAGCATCAACTGCTCGCCCCAGCCGGGCAACGGCACATTATCGTCGTCCACAACCGCAATAACCTCCGCGCCCATGTCATAAGCGATCAGAACACCGAAGTTGCGCCGCTGGATGCAATTCCAGCCGATCGCCTCGGAGAGAGCCGGGTCGTATTTGACCTGGCTCTTCGGATCGACGTACCGTCCGCGCTCGAGGCGGTAGTCAGGCGGCGTCTTGAGATCGCCGATGACCACGAGTTCCCAATCGGTCATCGCGTCGAACAATCGGATCGCCTTGGTCGGCGCGTTAATCGTCGTCGTGACGATGGCTTTCTTCATCGCGCATGACCGATCAAATCCGGTACGGACTCGTCGAATTCGCCGACGACGGACGGCGCTTCAGTTTCTATCGGGAAGCGTTTGATAAGACCAAGCACTTCCATCCGCTTTCGCCAATTTGCCAGACCGCGAAACCACGGTTGCGGATCGGTGAAAAAAACTCCACTTATTGTCGCACCAGGATCAGGTTGCACCTCAATAGGAACCGTTTCTCCGACGGCGTTCGAAATCTGAATAGCAATATGTGCTGCAGGAGGCAGAGGGTGTTTTATGGCCGAGCCGCCGGCAGTGATGCGACAGTGTTTGTTCTCATCAGTCGTGCGAAAAGCCACATCACAGCTGCCGTTCACCAGCTCCCAACGCAACGTATCTCCTGTGTTGGTCGGCTGCACTTCGAATGGGCCGAAACTCTGCTGCCACTTGGTTTTCCATTCTCCCGTGTAAGCCGTCGATGGAAACTGATGAGGAAAGACGACAAAGCGATCCAGTTGCGGATCAAAAAAGTAACCCACCGAATCTTCAGTTTGCGCCGCCCACGACAAATTGCGCCGATAAATCCGAAACAAACTTGGATCGAGACCTGCCGCCGGCTGCGCCTCAGCTACGGGACGAATACCATACCTAGCCGAATCGACGTCGATGTTGCGCGCCAGTGCCGGTAATACGCCAACCGAGGCAAAGCCCAGTTGCATGAGGGCGCAATCGAAAAACCAATCGGCACTGTACCAATGTTCCTCCGTCAGACTCTGCTCACAAATCTGGCTGATATCTCCTTGTGTCATTTTCCTGCATGCGCGATGTATCTCCCGGCCGTTCGTCGAACGATAGGTCGTTAACACCGCCTCCGCAGCCTCCCGCGTAAACACGATCATGCCGGCGCCGATGTTAAACATCACGGCGTAACCCGGCCGCACAAATAGGATTCTCCGGTCAAAAGTCCGCACCGTGGCAGCGCCGACGCGCAGACCGTCCGCGGATGCGCGCTCCATTGCGCCAATGGCGGTTGGCAGCCAGTCAGGAGTGAGGAGGATGTCGTTTTCGACTAGCGCAAGGTATTTGTATCCGCGCGCGAGAAGGTAGCTCAAACCATAGACGATCGCGCGATCGGGGCCGCCGTCCACGCCGCGATGGATCTCGCGCAAAGCCGGCAAGCGATCGGCCAGCGAAAACGGAAATTCGCGTCCTTCTACGGTGTCGCTTCCATCGAGCCAAAATCCATCGCAATCGGATTCCGAAAGCGCGGCGGTCGCAGTTTGCGCGGACAATTCACATCGATTCTTGGTGGAGTAAATAACGCCGGTCGCCGCTGCAGTGGTGTCGGCAATAGTCGAGATGTCAATGTTCATCGATATCGCTCTTATGGACCGTAATCGCGTGTGCGGTCGCACGCTCACGAGGGTGGCGGCAAGCCGATTCCATTTTTTGGGATCATGCGCTAGGCGGCGGTTATTTGGGGGGCGCGCGCCTGCCGTACTTGCGCTTCGATCCACGCATAGGTCTTTTCAAGGCCGACGCGCAGCGGTTTGGACGGCGCCCAATTCAACGATTGTCTGATCAGTTGGTTAGCGGAGCTTCGGCCGCGCACACCCATCGGCCCCGGTACATGTTTGATCCGTAGCCGCTTTCCTGCAATGTCCATTGCCATGGCGGCGAGTTGATTGATGGTGACGGTTTCCTCCGAGCCGATATTGAATGGGCCGGTGAGATTGCAACGCGCGAACCGCATTATGCTTGCCGAGTTGTGCATGACCGCGGCATCGTTCTCCCCGGTAAAAAGATAGCCGGCTCCTCCCATATCGGCGGCCAGCTGATAGGTTTCATCGAACCGGCGATCGACGATGGCGCGACACGCTTGCGGATCGCGCAAATCGGCAATGATGAACTCGTCCGCTGCGCTTGAATCGAATTCGTGATGCTTGATGTCGACTGCGCGGACCCAGAATTTCTCGCGCTTGAGCTGCTTTACGATGTAGTTTCCGATAAAGCCGCCGGCACCGCAGACCAGAGCGAACTTCATGACTCTGCCGCCCGCTTGCCCTCAATTCGAATCACTCGAAAGAATCGGCGTAAAGCCCTAATTTATTGCT
>JASHSY010000203.1 GCA_030040825.1 Xanthobacteraceae bacterium | reverse complement strand
GAAATCGCAGGAGCGCCAATGGCGCGGCGGCGGCCACAACAGCGTGACGCGCATCCGCATCAACCCGTTGTATCTGGCGGGCGGCTATGCGCAGTTCACCTACGGCTGGAACTATTGGGGCCCAACCGGGATCATGACCCGCGATACCCATGTTTGCGTGCGTAAGATGGAGAAGCTTGAATGGTAGTTGGCGCCGCTTTCACAATTAGCACTGCTTTTACGTGAACACGCGCATGAACATGTGCCGGCGCACATCAGTGCGCCGGCACATGTCGGCGCGCCGACGCCAATCAGCGTCGGAAAAGTGGGTTACCATCTAACGCTGTGTCCGGTGATCCGGCATATCCGGTCGTCGGTCTGGGCGGCGAACGAGTCCTCCAAAGCAGGGTCTAGGATGATCGTGCTCGTTGTGACGCTGCCGCCTGAAAAGGCTTATGGCAAGTGCGACCAAACCCGTGAGCGCGAAAGATCAGTCGCTTGCGATGTCTCCAGGCTGCTCTCGTCAATACTTCGCGCATGAGTCTTTAGCTAGGGGCCCGCACATAACTGCGTCCCAACATTCGCGGTAGTCCGCTGAATCCGGTAGCTGGTCGCGGACGAGCGTGTAGATCAAAGAAGTCTGCAAGTAAAACTGACTGAAATCATCGATGAAAATGGAGAGTTGGCGGACGCGGCGGCCGTCAACAAGCGCAATTTCGCTGTGCACAGTATTTAAGCGACCGCCGGCACATTCCTGTCATTTGGAAAGAATTCATTAAGATTACTGGGCTACCTTTTGAGGCACGGTGGGGGCACGTCGGTCCGGTCTTCAATAAGCGATTGCAGCCATTCTTGTGCTTCTGTTGGTAACGGCACTCGATTGCCGCAGGCAGGGATATCGACCTGAGACAACGGGTAGTACACATGGACCAACAGGCAGTAACGGCTAATACCGCCTCCAGTCAGCCGAACACCGGTAGTTGGGAAGCCGCAGATACTGCGCGCAGCGCGGCGGTGCCAACTCAATTCATCAGCTTCGCCATCGGCGACGACCAATACGGGGTCGATATTATGGCGGTGCGTGAGATCAAGGGCTGGTCGGAGATCACCCATTTGCCCAGGCAGCCTGAATATGTACGCGGCGTGCTCAATCTGCGCGGCGCCATAGTTCCAATCATCGATTTGCGTTGCCGGTTCGGCCAGGGTCGAACCGAGGCCTCGCCGTTACACATCGTCATTATCGTCCAGATTGCCACGCGGCAGGTCGGGCTCTTGGCTGATCGGGTGCTCGATATTGTCTCATTCGAGCCGTCTCAAGTGCAAGCGGTGCCACGCATCGCCAGCGGCTCGCGCGTCAATTTTCTAGCCGGCCTGGTGACGATCGAGAGCGGCATGATCGCACTGATCGATCTGCCCAATCTGCTTTCGGCGCAAATTGAGGGCGATGGTCTCGCCACGCCCGAACCGAAAACCGCGACGGCCTGACGGGATGTTCCTATCGAGCATCAACATCTCACAGTCCTTCATACTTTTCGGCACCAGTCACGCGCGTCTTGCGATCGAACAATAAACGCCGGACTCTCGAGGAATTAGATCATGCTTCGGCTTTCCAATATCCGCATGACCGCTCGGCTTGTGATGGCGATTGCCGTCCCAGTAGTCATTTTCGCGGCATTCACTGGCTACGAATTATTTCAAACATTGTCCGTGCGGTCGGAAATGACCAGGCTCAGCCAAATGGCGCAGGGGGTGACCAAAATCAGTCTCCTCGTTCACCATCTGCAGCGTGAGCGCGGAGCATCGGCTGTGTTTGTCGGTAGCAAAGGCGCTCAGTTGCGCGCCGAATTGCCCGCGCAGCGCAAGCTTACGGACGAACAACGTGCAGCCGCAGCGGCTTTCCTTTCGCAGATTCGCGCCACAGCTTCTACCGATGATTTTAAGGATGCGATTGCCAAAGCTATTGCGGCGATCTCTCTACTGAACGATACGCGCAACAATATCGACGAATTTAAAATCAGCGCGAAGGAATCCAATACTTACTTCACCGAAACGGTGGCCAAACTTCTCGCCGTTGCCGGCGAGATTGCCAAGGTTAGCAGCGGCGAAACATCCACTGCGATCGGCGCCTATGTCAGCTTTATGCAGGGCAAGGAACGGGCCGGCCAGGAACGTGCGGTCGGCGCCGCAGGTATTTCTCAGGGAAAATTCGACCTGGCCGGCTACGTCCGAGTGATCGGACTTCGCGCCGCCCAGGAAACCGATTTCAGCGCGTTCTCCGCTGCCGCCACGCCGGCACAGCGAAACTTTTTCCGGCAAACAATGTCGGCGCCGGTGGTCGACACTGTTGGAAAAATGCGCGAGCTCATCGCCGCGGGCGGCCTAACCGGCGACATGCAAGGCCTTGACGGCAAAGCATGGTACGAAGCTACTACCGCGCGCATCGACCTTCTCAAAATAGTCGAGGACCGGATCGCTTCCGATCTTCTCGCCCTGGTTGCCGTCGAACATGCCGCCGCAAGCCGGGCGGTCGTTGTTCTCGCCGGATTAATCGCCCTTGCGTTCGTCGTTAATTTCGTCCTCGGCTTTTTCATCAACCGCGGCATTTCCAAGCCGCTCGGCAGGATCGCCGGCGTGCTTAACGAGCTGACCCAGGACCGTATCGTCGAAGTGCCCTACGCCGACCGCGGCGACGAGATTGGCGATATTGCCAAGGCGACGGAAATCTTCAAGCAATCGATCGCCGAGAAAGTTATCAATCTGCGGGTGCGTTCCGCGCTCGACGTCGTCAGGTCTAACGTGATGATCGCCGACGACCAATACAACATCATTTACATGAACGGTACTTTGACGGAGATGCTGCGCGCGGCCGAGCCCGAGCTGCGCAAGGTGCTGCCGAACTTCGACTTGAGCAAGTTGATCGGCACTTGCATGGACGTGTTCCACAAGAATCCAGCGCATCAGCGCAAAATGCTGGACCAGCTCACGGGCTCGTATGAATCGCATATCACGGCCGGCAGCCAGAAATTCCACCTGATCTGCACCACGGTCATGGATCAGCACGGCAAGCGCGCCGGCACCGTCGTGGAATGGAAGAACGAGACTGTCGAAAAAGCGATCGAGGGCGAGATCGACGATCTGGTCAAGGCTGCGGTCGCCGGCGATTTTTCCAAGCGCGTACCGGCCGAGGGCAAGAGCGGTTTCATGCTCAACCTCTCCAGTGCCATGAACGGGCTTTGCGAAAACGTCGACAACGCCATGAAAGACCTTGTCGAAATGCTCAGTGCGCTGGCCGATGGCGACCTCACGCAGCGCATCGTCGCCGAGTATCAAGGTGCATTCGGGCAGCTCAAGAACGACGCCAACGCGATGGCCGAGCGGCTTGGCGCGACGATCGGCGAGATCAAGTCGTCGGCGCGCGAGGTCGCCAATGCCTCGGCTGAGATTTCCACCAGCACGACCGATCTGTCGCAGCGCACCGAGGAGCAGGCGGCAAGCCTGGAACAGACTTCGGCCTCAATGGAGCAAATCTCCGCGAC
>JASHSY010000202.1 GCA_030040825.1 Xanthobacteraceae bacterium | reverse complement strand
GCCGCCGGATCGAGTATCGAGCCTTTGTTGAACTGCACGCCGGCCGCGGAGTCCGGTGGTCGCAGATCGAGAACGCGGACGTTACGGCCGCGCATCTGCAATGCCTGGACCAGATGATGGCCAATGAACCCGCTGCCGCCGGTAACAAGTGTGTGTGTCACTGACGCTGGCTCACCGGCGAGCCGAGAGCGTTTGACTCCGACGACTGCTGCAAGATCGCCGCCACGTCGGGCCGGAAGCCGAGCGCGACATAAAGCTTGCCGACCATGTACATCGGAGCGATGAGGCTCTGCACCGGGTTATTGATGGCGGTCGGCCGCTTCCCCTCGAACGCTTGATGGCCGACGATTTGCAGGGCCCAGCCGAGAACGAATAGTGAGACGGCGATAATCCACATCCAGGCGACGCTGACATAACCGGCAATCGTCGCGGCGATCCAAAGCAGCGGAACCGCGGCAACCGCAATACCGAGGCCAAGACCAAGGTCCCAGGCCATCCACATCAGCAAGGCGGGAATAACCAGAAGCGGCGCCAAGCTGGTCTGGAAGCCAAACAGCCCCACCGGCACTAGCGAAAGCGGCATCACGACACCAATAAAAATGATCGGGTTGCCAATGATGTGCATCACGCCGTTAACCCGGTCGCGATGAGCGTCCGCATACACCGCAAGTTCGCGCCGGAACATTCGCGTCATTTCGCTGCCATTTTACGAGAAATGGCCGCCGCGTAAGCGGCGACCCGCATTGCCTCACCCGGTGCGGCGATACTTAAGCGTGGAGAAGGGCGAAGGTCAAACCGCGCGCCTGCGCGCAAGCACAGCGTTAAGCATCGGCGCCTGCAAGTTGCGGAACCGAGGCCGGTGCGTCCGAAGGCTTTTTCGGCTCCAGCGCCGCCGCTACCGCTTCCTCGACCCGCTCAAGCCAGATGAACTCCATCTCCTTGCGGGCAATTTCCGGAATGTCGTCATAATCCCGTCGATTGCGCGCCGGCAGCATGACCCGCTTGAGGCCCGCGGCGTGCGCCGCCAACACTTTCTCCTTTATGCCGCCGACCGGCAGAACCAGGCCCCGCAAGCTGATCTCGCCGGTCATTGCGGTATCGCTGCGGACGGTGCGCTCAGTCATCAGCGAGACCAGCGCCATGAACATGGCAACGCCGGCGCTTGGCCCATCCTTTGGGATCGCGCCAGCCGGGACATGGACGTGAATGTCGCTCTTTTCGAAGCGGCTTGCGTCGATGCCGAGCGAAACGGCGCGGTTCTTGACGATCGACAGAGCCGCCTGCGCGCTTTCCTTCATCACATCGCCGAGCTGACCGGTGAGGATCAGCCGGCCGGAGCCCGGAATCCGGGTCGCTTCGATGAACAGGATGTCGCCGCCGACCGGCGTCCAGGCGAGCCCGGTCGCAACGCCCGGCACGCTCGTGCGCATTGCCGTCTCACTTTCGAACTTTGGCGCGCCGAGGATGGGCACGAGCTCGGCACGCTCAATGTGGACCGGCCCCGCCTGCCCTTCGGCAATGCGCACCGCAGCGTGGCGCAACACTTGACCGATCAGCCGCTCCAAACCGCGGACGCCGGCCTCGCGCGTGTAATTCTGGATGATCTCGCGCAGTACCTTGTCGTCGAGCTCGACCTGCCCGGCCTTGAGCCCGTTCGCCTCCAGCTGCCGCCGCAGCAGATAACGATGCGCGATTTCTAATTTCTCGTCGGCGGTGTAGCCGGCAAGACTGATGATCTCCATGCGGTCGCGCAGCGGCCCCGGAATGGTGTCGAGCATGTTCGCGGTGGTGATGAACGCCACGCGGCTCAGATCGAACGGCACCGCGAGGTAGTTGTCGCGGAACGTATTGTTCTGCTCCGGATCGAGCACTTCCAGCAGCGCTGCACCCGGATCGCCCTGGATGCCGGCGCCGAGCTTGTCGATCTCGTCGAGCATCATCACGCAATCGCGCGAGCCCGCCTTGCGGATCGCCTGAATGATATTTCCCGGCAGCGCGCCGATATAGGTGCGGCGATGGCCGCGGATCTCGGCCTCGTCGTGCACGCCGCCAAGGCTCACGCGGACGAACTTCCGGCCCATGGCGCGGGCGATCGATTGGCCGAGCGAGGTCTTGCCGACGCCGGGCGGACCGACGAAGCACAGGATCGGCGCCTTGCCGGTGGGCGCGAGCTTGCGCACAGCCAGATACTCGATGATCCGCCGCTTGATCTTGTCGAGGTCGTAATGATCGTCGTCGAGAATACGCCGCGCTTCCTTGATATCGATCGGCTTCTCCTCGGGTAACGCCCAAGGCAGCTCGATCAGCCAGTCCAGGTAGGTCCGCACCATGCCGTATTCGCCGGCGGCTTCGGGCATGCGCTGGAGCCGGCGCAATTCCTTGCGCGCCGCATCTTCAACGTCCTTCGGCATTTTGGCATCAGTGATCGCCTTATCGAGCTCGGCGATCTCGGCGGCCTTGCCTTCCTCGCCTTCGCCGAGTTGGCGTTGGATCGCCGCCATTTGCTCGCGCAACAGGACCTCGCGCTGACGCTCGTCGAGCGCGGCTTTGGTCTGCCGGCCGATTTCCTGCGACAACCGCAACACTTCAATGCGGTGCGCGAGCAAGCGCGAAACCTTGTCCATCCGCGCGGCAAGATCGACGGTTTCGAGAACTTCCTGCTTCTCGTCCGGCTTTACGTCCATATAGGAGACGGCGAGATCGGCGAGCGCCGCCGGCGTCTCGATCGACTGGATCGCGGCGACGAGATCGGGCGGCGCCTGCGGCAGCAACTGGACCGCCTCCAGCGTCTGCGCCCGCAGATTGACGAAGCGCGCCTCCACCTCCGCGCCGGTAGTCGCCGGCTCCGGAATTTGTAGCACGCGCGCGACAAAGAACGGCCAGCCGTTCAAATATTCGACGACCTGGAACCGCTGCTCGCCCTGACAGACCAGATGATGCGAGCCGTCCGGCGCGGTGATGTAGCGCACAATATTGGCGAGCGTGCCCATGCGATGCATGTCGTTCGCAGTCGGCTCGGCGACTTCGGGATCGCGCTGCATGAGGATGCCGACCTGACGTTGATCGCGCACCGCCTGTTGCGCAGCCGCAACCGACTTCGGGCGGCCGAGCGTGATCGGCAGCACCAGACCGGGAAACAGCACGGTATTGCGTACCGGCACGATGATCAGCGCATCGGGCGGCAGCGGCGGCAATTGCGGCTGTGCACCACCGGCTTCCGAAGGTGTGTCATTGGTGCGCATTTCAAGATCAGCCATGACCAGTGCCTGCTTTCTGCAACGTCACGACCAAACATCCATCGACGACGGCGCGGCGCACATTGGAGTTGTAACGGCCGGCCGGCAGGCGCACCCGCCGGTAAAAGCGGCCTTGCGGCAGTTCGAGCCTGTGAATGGTTGCGGTGCGCAGCTCCGGCGGATAGGTACGGGTGCCAGCAATGACCAATTCGCCGTCGTCGATCGCAGCCTCGACGCTTTTGACATCGACGCCCGGTAACGCCACCAGGGCCAAAACCGCGGATTCAGTCTCCAGAATATCGACCGGCGGCTCCCACGACGGCTGTCGCGACAGGCTGCCGGCAGGCCGGAACAGCTCACGATGCATCCGTTCGGCGCGCGCCAGCATCTCGCACGCTTCCGACCACATCCAATCGCGGGCCACGTCGCGGGCCATCGGCTTCCCTCCAGCTCGGTTGCATTATGTGTGCAGCCGGTGGGCCAAAATCAACGTCGTCCGTATATGGAAAGAGTACACAGCGCCGAAAAGCACGAGCAAAGAGCGAACCTAAACATGCAACCGACCGGCTTGCCGGCTCATCACGCCGGCAGAATTCGAACCGGCATCATGCGCGTTGCCGCGTTGATAGCCGCTATTTTGATCGGCTCAACCGCGCTGACGCGCGCCGGCGACGACGTCGCCAGCGGCCGGGCGGCGATCCGTTCGCAGGAAGAGGCATTCAGCCGCGACGATGCCGCGGCGGCTTACGATTTCGCCGCGCCATCAATCAAAAGCTGGTATCGGACGCCGGATATTTTCATGGCCATGGTCCGCAATGGCTACGCGCCGGTCTACCGGCACCGCAGCTTCGAATTTGGCGACGCGCGGACGTTCGACGGTAAGATTTATCAGGAAGTCCATATCATCGACGCCGACGGCGAGGCATGGGAAGCGCTCTATACCCTCGAATGGCAAGGCGACGGCAGCATCAAAATCAGCGGCTGCATACTGAAGAAGGCGGTGACTTCTTAAGGTTCTACCGCAGCGCGTTGCGCGCTGCGCACGCCATCAGCCAGCGTCCGAACCAGATCGGCGACTGATTTGGCCGTGGCGGGCGTCGCCTTGCCGTCAGGCCCGAGGCTTTTACGCACTGCTTCGACCAGCGCCGAGCCGACCACGACCCCGTCGGCCTCTTGCGCGATTGTGCGCGCCTGCTCGGCCGAGCGCACGCCGAAGCCGACACAAACCGGCAGCTTGGTGTGGCGCTTGATCCGCTTAACGGCCGCAGCGACCTTGCCGGCATCGGGCGCGGCGGCGCCGGTGATGCCGGTGATCGACACGTAATAGACAAAGCCCGAGGTGTTCGCGAGCACCGCCGGCAAGCGCCGGTCGTCGGTGGTCGGCGTCGCCAGCCGGATGAAATTCAATCCGGCGTTCAGGGCCGGCAGGCACAATTCCTCATCCTCTTCTGGCGGCAGATCGACAACAATCAAGCCGTCGACGCCGGCGCTCTTGGCGTCGGTCAA
>JASHSY010000201.1 GCA_030040825.1 Xanthobacteraceae bacterium | reverse complement strand
ACCGAGTACACGGCCGATTGGATGGATTACAGGATTACTCGTCACGTCACTTATCTCTAATCAATCTATCTAAGAGAATCTGTTGTAGTTATTGGACAGTTGATTGGACTCATAACCTATTTGCGCACACGTCATCCACGGTTGACTAACATACGCACATTGGCTGCGTCGAAATCCAGTTTATGAGAGTTTGTCATTCCTGGTGCCATTATTCCGGCTTTCTGCGCTGAGTTATTTGGCCGCTATCCACATTTTACCAATGCCCAATGCAGGCCATCTGATTGGTGGCCGGACGAAACGAATGTGGATGGATTTGCAGCCGCATCCCCTATTATTCTTGCGCGGCATAGCGATGCGTGGCCTTCTCCCCACTGATCGACAGGTTATTCAAGCCGCCGTGACCACCGGGCCCAACTATTTTCATTTGCATTTGATCTCCGACTCAACCGGAGAGACGCTGATTACCGTCGCTCGCGCCGCCGCCGCCCAATACACCAAGGTCTTGCCGGTTGAGCACGTGCATCCACTCGTTCGAACTGCCAAGCAGCTCGACCGCGTGCTGAACGAAATAGAGAAAGCGCCCGGTATCGTGCTCTACACGCTGGTGCAGCAAAACCTGGTCGACAAGCTTGAAGAAAAATGCCGCACGCTTGGGGTTCCCTATCTGTCGGTCCTTGGGCCCGTGCTGCATCTGTTTCAGGCCTATCTTGGCGCCGAATCCACCCATAAAGTCGGCGCGCAACATACGCTCAATGCCGACTATTTTCGCCGCATCGACGCGCTCAATTACACCATGATGCACGACGATGGGCAGCAGGCCGACGATCTCGAAGAGGCCGATGTGCTGCTCATCGGCGTGTCACGGACCTCGAAGACCCCGACCTCGATTTATCTCGCCAATCGTGGTGTGAAGGCCGCGAATATTCCGCTGATTCCCGACGTGGCCCTGCCGCCCGGCCTCGAAAATCTTAAACGTCCGCTGGTGGTCTGCCTCTACGCATCGCCGGAGCGAATCGTACAAATCCGACAAAACCGCCTGCTCGGCCTTAAAGCGCATCGCCCCGACGACAAATACATCGACCAGCAATCGGTGGCTGAGGAAATTGCCGCCTCGCGGCGGCTTAGCGCCAAACACGATTGGCCGCTGATTGACGTTACCCGCCGTTCGATCGAGGAGACTGCGGCGGCGGTGCTGGCGCTGCTCGGCGAACGCCGGCGGCATATGGCTTCATGAGCGATGACGCTGTGGCTTGCCGCGCAACCTCTCGTACTCGCCTCGCGCAGTGCGGCACGGCGGACGATGCTTAAGTCTGCCGGCATACCGGTCGAAGTGCATCCGGCCGATCTCGACGAACGGGCATTGCAGGCGCGCGCGGCGCCGCAGAAGCCCGCCGAGGTCGCGGCGCTGCTGGCGAAAGAAAAGGCTACGGTCGTCGGGCGCGTATATCCCGGTCGCCTTGTGCTTGGCGCCGACCAGACGCTTGCGCTCGGCGCGGAACATTTCGCCAAACCGACCGACCGGAATGCCGCCCGGGCGCAGCTGCGCGCTTTGTCCGGCAAACGCCATGCGCTTCATTCGGCGATCGCTTTTGTACAAGACGGCGCAGTCCTGTTCGAACAGGTTGATACCGCGCAGCTGACCATGCGCATGCTTTCCGAACGATTCCTCGATCTTTATCTCGACGCCCTCGACGAAGCGGCGGCCGCAAGTGTCGGTGCCTATCAGCTGGAGGGTCTCGGCAGTCAATTGTTCGAGCGGGTGGAAGGCGACTATTTCACCATTCTCGGATTACCGCTCCTTGCTGTGCTTGATTTCCTGCGCCGGCACGAATGCCTGGCGTCATGACCAGCGCTCGGCCTTTCGTCCTGTGTCTCACCGGCTCGCTCGGTATGGGCAAATCGCGGACCGCTGGGTTTTTTGCCGAACAAGGCGTCCCGGTACACGATTCGGACGCAGTCGTGCACGCGCTATACGAAGGTGAAGCGGCGACACTGATCGAGCAGGCATTTCCCGGCTCGACCGCTGGTGGCAAAGTCGACCGGCAAAAGCTCTCAGCTATGGTGGTTGGCGACGCCGCCGCCCTGGCCCGACTCGAAACTATTGTGCATCCGTTAGTCGCGGCCGAGCGCGACAAGTTCCTCGCGCAAGCCCAAGTCCGTGGTGCGCCGGTGGTGGTGATCGACGTGCCGTTACTGTTCGAAACCGGTGGGGAGCGCGGCTGCGACGCGGTGGTCGTGGTTTCGGCGCCGCCGGAGGTGCAAAAGCGGCGGGCGCTGGAGCGGCCTGGCATGACGGAAGAAAAATTCGCTGCGCTTGTCGCCAAGCAGGTGCCCGACCCGGAAAAGCGCCGGCGCGCCGACTTTATCGTGGACAGCTCGCAGTCCTTCGATCACGCCCGCGCCCAAGTGCGCGACATCCTTCAAGCGGTTGCTAAAATGCGGGCCGGCCCCGGCGATTCGTGACGCCGCGGTGCGGAAAGGTCTGCATGCGCGAAATCGTGCTCGATACCGAAACAACCGGGCTTGATCCCTACCAGGGCCACCGCATGGTCGAGATCGGCTGCATCGAGCTGGTCAACCGTATTCCATCCGGCAACGTCTTCCATCGCTATTTCAATCCGGAACGCAGCATGCCGCCGGAGGCTCTTGCGGTACATGGCCTCAGCGACGAATTCCTTAAGGACAAGCTGTTCTTCGCCGAAGCCGTCGATGAGTTGATCGCTTTTATCGGCGACGCGCCGCTGGTCGCCCACAATGCCGCCTTCGACCTCGGTTTCCTCAATGCCGAATTGGAGCGGGTCGGCCGGCCATTAATCGCACGCGAACGCCTGGTCGATACGTTGCTGATTGCCCGGCGAAAGCATCCGGGCGGGTCGAACCGGCTCGACGATCTTTGCGTGCGCTACGCCATCGACAACTCGCGCCGCACCAAGCACGGTGCATTGCTCGATGCCGAATTACTGGCCGAGGTCTATGTCGAATTGATCGGCGCCCGTCAGGCGCAACTTATTCTTGCACAGGCAAGCATGGCGGGCCGGGTGGCCGGTGAACCGATCATCGTGCGCGAACGTGTTGTGCCGCTCATTCGCGCCGTTACCGCGCAAGAGCGCGCGGCGCATCGCGCCTTCATTGCCACACTTGGCGATAATGCGATTTGGCGCGACTACGTCAGTTTGGATTGATCGGTGCCCCCGGCACCGGCGGCTGCGCAGCGGCAAGGCGCTGCCGGTAGAGATTGACGAAATCAATGGGATCAAGCAGCAGCGGCGGAAACCCACCGTTGCGTACCATGCTTGCGATAATCTCGCGCGCGAACGGAAACAATAGCCGCGGACATTCGATCATCACAACCGGCTGTAAGCTTTCTGGCGCCACATTTTGGATTCGGAAGGCGCCGGCGAAAACCAGCTCGAAGCTGAACAGCAGAAGGTCTTTGGCTTCCGCTTTACCTTCCAGCCGGAGCGTCACCTCGAAGTCGGTAGCGCTCGCGGGAGAGGCACTAACCGGGGCTGCGCTGAGGGGAGCAGCATCGACATTCACCCGAATATTGATGCTCGGTTGTTGCTGCGTCGGCGCCATCGACCGCGGTGCATTCGGGTTTTCGAATGAAAAATCCTTCACATACTGCGCGAGTACGCCGATTTGCGGCATGTCTGGCTGGGGCGGTGGGATTTGCGCGGTCGCCGGTCCGCCGTTGCTTGTCGACATGCTTAATCTCCCCGCCCGCTCAAGCGGGCACAAATGTGTTAGCTAACCGAGACTTGGCTAGCATGGGGATAGGAGCCAAACAATGCCGCAAAATCCGCGGTAATTGGCGGCGCTTTGGCGCGAAATCGAACCGGAACGGTTGTGTCGGCAGCGATGTTGGCGTAGCGGCGCTGATCGTCTAAACTTTGGACTTGGCACGCGCTTACCGGATAGGGCCACTGGATGGTTTTCCGCCGCTGATTACATTAAGCGGGAACCGGGGCCACCGCGGTCAATAGTTTCGAACCGCAATTGGGATGTGCCGTCCCGTCACGACGCGACACCGAGAGAAAACGAGCTTTGTTCGACATCTACACCATAATTTTCCTGGCTCTTGCGGTATTTATTTTCCTGCGGCTTCGCAGCGTTTTGGGTCAGCGTACCGGCCGGGAGCGGCCGCCCTACGATCCATATTCCGCCCGCGAGGCGCGCAGCCCCGTTGCCGACAAGGTGGTGAGCCTGCCGCCGCGGCCGGCCGCGCCGGCCGATCCGGTGACGCCGCGGCCGGTCGAGACGCCGCCGACACAACCGGCCGACCGCTGGAAGGACATTGCCGATGCAGGATCGAGCGTGGCTAGTGGGCTGGACGCTATCATCGCCGCTGACTCGAGCTTTGATGCCAAGCACTTCATCACCGGCGCGCGCACAGCCTATGAGATGATCGTAACCGCGTTCGCGGAAGGCGACCGCCGGCAATTGCGCAATCTGTTGTCGCGCGAAGTCTATGACGGCTTTGACGCGGCGATCGGCGAGCGCGAGCGGCGCAGCGAAACCGCGGAGTCTCGTTTCGTTTCGATCGATGGCTCCACGATCACTGCCGCGGAATTGCGCGGCCGCACCGCGCAGATCACGGTTCGCTTCGTTTCCAAGCTGGTTTCCGCCACGCGGGATCGCTCCGGTAATGTGATCGACGGCAGCGCCGACAAAGTCACCGACGTGACCGACGTGTGGACTTTTGCGCGCGATGTGTCGTCGCGCGATCCGAACTGGAAGGTTGTTGCCACCGAAGCCGGGCAGTGAAGAATGGCGGCGGGTTGTCGAGTGTTGCTGGCGGTCGCCTTCCTGCTGGCTTTCGCTGCGCTGCCAGCGACGGCGCAGAGCAACGAATCCGGCCCGATCAAATTTCCCGACACCCAGTACGAGCCGATCGATTGGTCCGATATCGACGGCTGGGCCAGTGACGATCACGCCACTGCCTTTGCCGCATTCCTCGAAAGCTGCCATGCCCTGAACGCGAGCCGTCAGCCTCCGCCGCCCGGCACAATTGCGATGACCAACGCATTAAAAGAGGTTTGCGCCCGCGGCTTTGCCGCCGTCCCGCTCGAGGAAGACGGCGCGCGCGAGTTCTTCGAGGAAAATTTCCGGCCGGTGCGCATCAGCAAGCTTGGCGACAATGACGGCTTCCTTACCGGTTATTACGAACCGATCATCGAGGGCTCACGGGTGCCGACCGGCGAATTCACCGCGCCGCTGTATCGCCGCCCGCCCAATCTGGTGGTCTCGGGCTGGCGTAAGTTCGGAAAAGACTTCTTTCCAAGCAAGGGCGTCAAGGTCGGCCGTCGCGTCGGCCGCCGCAAAATCGTGCCCTATTACACGCGCGGCGAGATTGAAGATGGCGCGCTCGATGGCTGGCATCTGGAAATCTGTTACTTGCGCAGCCAGCTCGACGTACTGTTTGCGCAAATTCAGGGGTCGGCCCGCATCAGGCTGGAGGACGGCACGATTCTGCGCGTCAATTACGACTCGCATAATGGCTGGCCTTACACGCCGGTCGGCCGCGTGCTGGCAGAGCGAAAAACGCTGTCCAAGGATCAAGTGACTATGCAGGGCATTCGCGCCTGGATGGAAGCCAATCCGGATCCAGCCAAAGACGTGCGGCGGCAGAACAAATCTTACGTTTTCTTCCGCATCACCGATCTGGCAACCGCCGATGAAGCAGTGGGCGGCGAGGGCGTGCCGTTGGTGCCCGGCCGTTCCATCGCCGTCGACCGCTCGCTGCATGCTTACGGCACGCCATTCTTCATCACCGCCGATCTGCCGATCGCCAACGACAAGGCGGAGACGCATTTCCGCCGGCTCGTCTTCGCACAGGACACCGGTTCGGCAATCGTTGGCCCGGCGCGTGCCGACATCTTTTTCGGCGCCGGTGCCGAAGCCGCCCGTATTGCCGGCCGGATCCGTCATCCCGGCCAGTTCGTGATGCTGGTCCCGCGCGAGCTCGATCCGGTCGAGGCGGGGCATGCTATGCCGCTACCACCGGAGCGCCCGGGCTTCTTTGCCCAATTCACCGCCAGCGATATGATCGATCCGACCGCCGAAGCAGTGCCGTTGCCTGAAGCCAAGCCCGCGGTCGAAGCCGAATCGCAGCCGAAGGCCAAGGCGCGGCGGAAACAATGAGCCAGCGACGCTCGCTGACCGAGGAAGAGCGCGCGCTCTGGCATGGCGTGACGCGGTCGATCATGCCGATGCGGCGGACGCGACCGCCATCCGAACCAATTGCGGAAACCGATTTTGCGCCGCCGGAGGCAAAACCTGCCGCCGCCGCGCGTCCGGCCGGGGCCGGCAAATCCGCGTTGCCGAAACAGCCACCGCCGCTGGCGCCTCTCGGCCGGCGACTGAAGCAACGGGTGGCGCGCGGCCGCGAGCCGATCGAAGCGCGTCTTGATCTCCACGGTTACACGCAAGCCGAGGCGCACGTGGCTTTGTTGCGGTTTTTGCGGCGCGCTCACGCGGACAACCTCAAGACTGTGCTGGTGGTGACCGGCAAGGGTAGTGCGCGCAACGGTCGAACGGCCGGCGAAATCGGCGCACTCAAGCGAGCAGTGCCGCAATGGCTGGCGCTACCGGAGTTCCGTTCGCTGGTGCTCGGATTCGAGGACGCCCATAGCGGGCACGGCGGGGAGGGAGCGCTTTACTTGCGGCTGCGGCGCGCACGTTAGCACGCCATTAACCATACCGACCGGAAACGGCATCCTCTCCTCGCAACCGCCAATTTCGTCTGCGACAGTGGCGCATCGTTCGAGGTGCCGCGCGCCATGAGTAAATCCGCCACCAACCCACCGTCCCAGTCCGGCTCATCGCGGAGCTGCAGTGCCGACCGGCAAATGCTCGCCCATGTCGAAAAGTGGATGGCGGTTATTCGCGAAATCAGTAGTTCGTGCGGCAAGTGACATGCGCCGCGTCGCACCACCGCTTCGGCGCAGCTCCGGCCGCTAAAGAATAAACCGGCTCAGGTCGGCGTTGTTGGCCAGATCGCCGACGCGCTTGCTCACGTAAGATGCATCGATCTTGACTGTTTCACCCGACCGGTCCGGAGCGGCGAAAGAAATTTCGTCGAGCACGCGCTCCATCACCGTTTGCAGCCGCCGCGCGCCGATATTCTCCACGCTTGAATTCACCGCCACCGCCGTGTCGGCGACGGCGTCGATCGCGTCCTCAGAGAACTCCAGCGCCACACCTTCGGTCTTCAATAGCGCAATATATTGCTTAATCAGCGAGGCTTCCGGTTCGGTGAGAATCCGCCGCATATCGTCGCGCGTCAGTGGTTTCAATTCGACCCGGATCGGCAGCCGGCCCTGCAGCTCCGGCAACAGGTCGGATGGTTTGGAGATGTGGAAAGCACCCGAGGCGATGAACAGAATATGGTCGGTCTTCACCGAGCCATGCTTGGTGGCGACCGTGGTGCCTTCGATCAGCGGCAGCAGATCGCGCTGCACCCCTTCCCGCGAAACATCGGCGCCGACCCGGCCGTCGCGCGCGCAAATCTTGTCGATCTCGTCGAGAAAAACGATGCCATTGTTCTCAACCGATTTGATCGCTTCCTGCGTGAGCTGATCGGTGTCGAGCAACTTGTCGGATTCTTCGTTGATCAGGATATCGTAGGACTCTTGTACGGTGACGCGACGCGTCTTGGTGCGGCCACCGCCGAGCTTGCCGAAAATATCGCCGATCGAAATGGCGCCCATCTGCGCACCGGGCATGCCGGGAATCTCAAACAGCGGCATACCGCTGCCGGAAGCCTGTACTTCGATCTCGATTTCCTTGTCATTAAGCTCGCCGTCGCGCAATTTGCGACGGAACGCCTCTTTGGTCGCTGCGCTGGCCCCGGCGCCGACCAGCGCGTCGATCACCCGGTTTTCCGCTGCTTGCTGCGCCCGCGCGCGCACGTCCTTGCGCTTTCGTTCACGCGTTAAAGTAATCGCGATCTCGACCAGATCGCGCACGATCTGTTCGACATCGCGACCGACATAGCCGACTTCGGTGAACTTCGTCGCCTCGACTTTGAGGAACGGCGCACCTGCGAGCTTGGCCAGCCGCCGCGAAATTTCGGTCTTGCCGACGCCGGTCGGCCCAATCATCAGGATATTCTTCGGCAGAACTTCCTCGCGCAGCCGCTCCTCGAGCTGCAGTCGGCGCCAGCGGTTGCGTAACGCAATCGCGACGGCGCGCTTGGCATCAGACTGGCCGACAATGAAACGGTCGAGCTCGGATACGATTTCGCGTGGGGAAAAATCACTCATGCGTCACGCACCATCAGCAAAGCGGGTCCATCGGGCGTACTGATTGGCCGCTCGTTATGAAATCCGGCTTTCTCATAGGCGCGGATCGCACGCCGGTTCTCCCGGCTCGGATCGGTGATAACGCGCGGCGCGCCCGCGGCGAGCAAGTTGTCGACAAACACGCGGATCATAGCGGAACCGTGACCTTGCCCAATCATTCCGGCTTCGCCGATGAACTGGTCAATGCCGCGCGTGCCGGCCGAGAGTTTGCCGAGGCCGTGCTGTGGCCAGGCGCGCGGCTCGTAACATTGCAGATAGCCGAACGGCCGCTCCTCCAGCGCAACAATAAATTGATGCATCGCCGGATGATGCAGGTCCTCGCTGACCAAACCGAATTGCTCGTCCGGATCGCCCCACCATTCGGCGACATGCGGCATCGTCAGCCACCGTCGGACGGTCGGCAGGTCCGCCGCGGCCATCGGACGAAACGCGTAGGAGTACGCCACCATCGATCAGGCGCCCTTCAACGTCTCGATGGTGAGGTTGCGGTTGGTATAGACGCAGATATCGGCGGCGATATCGAGGGAGCGGCGTACGATCGCCTCGGCATCAAGCGGGCCGTCGATCAGCGCGCGCGCGGCGGCGAGCGCGTAATTGCCGCCTGAGCCGATGCCGGCAACACCGGCCTCCGGTTCGAGCACGTCGCCCGTCCCGGTGAGCACCAGCGATACGTCCTTATCGGCGACGAGCATCATGGCTTCCAGCCGCCGCAAATACCGGTCGGTGCGCCAATCCTTGGCGAGCTCCACCGCCGCGCGCATCAGCTGCCCGCGATACTGTTCGAGCTTAGCCTCCAGCCGCTCGAATAAGGTGAAAGCATCGGCGGTCGCACCGGCAAAGCCGCCGATTACGTCGCCACCGGCAAGACGGCGCACTTTGCGCGCATTGGCCTTGACGATGGTTTGGCCGATCGAGACTTGGCCGTCGCCGCCGATTGCCACCATGCCGGCCTTGCGCACGGTCACGATCGTGGTGCCATGCCAAGGCCCGGACGTGCCGGAAAAGCCGGATTCTGAGACGGGCATCCGATGAAAAGCCTTAGTTTACGCCATGATTTAGGAGTTGTCGGCGGTCATTGCAAATGCGCGGTCCGCCGATTGGCGGATTGGCCTTAGCCCTGATAAAAAGCGGCGCGTCGTGGAGAGCATGATGCGCAAGGCATCGGTCAAGCGGACCACCAAGGAAACCGCCGTCGAGGTTGCTGTCAACCTTGACGGCGAAGGCCGTTCCGCGATCGCAACCGGAATTGGCTTTCTTGATCACATGCTCGAACTTTTATCGCGCCACTCGCGCATCGACATGGAGGTCAAAGCCAAGGGCGACCTGCACATCGATCATCACCACACCACCGAGGATGTCGGTATTGCACTCGGCCAGGCGGTAAAGCAGGCGCTGGGCGACATGAAAGGCATCACCCGCTACGCCGACGTGCACGTGCCGATGGACGAGGCGCTCACGCGCGTGGCGATCGACATTTCCGGGCGGCCGTTCCTGGTGTTCAAGTCGGAGTTCGTGCGCGACAAGGTCGGTCCGTTCGACACCGAATTGGTGCAGGAATGGTTCCAGGCCTTTTCCGTCAACGCCGCGGTGACGCTGCACGTGGCCACTCTCTATGGCACTAATGATCACCATATCGCCGAATCTTGTTTTAAGGGCTTGGCGAGGGCGTTGCGGGCGGCGGTGGCGATCGATCCACGCGCCGCACAGGAAGTGCCGTCGACCAAGGGCACACTCGGCGGGTGACCCTAGGTCGTCTCCGCGAAATGCCGAGACAGCGTTGGAATGATTTCATGCCTGTGTTCACCGTTCACGAACCGCCGCGGCGCGCCGCGAATGCCGTTGCCGATCCGGAGCGCATTGTCTTTGTGCGCGAGGGTTTTTCGTTCTGGGCATTCGTGTTCGCGGCTCTGTGGATGGCGCGATACCGGATGTGGCTGGTGCTGCTGCTTTATCTGGCGATCGCCGGTGCCGTCGAGATTGCGCTGCGTTTCGCCGGCGTCGGCGCCGCTGGTATCGCCTTGGGCGGATTTGCCATCGCGCTGTTGGTCGGTATCGAAGCGGCAACGCTGCGGCGTTTCGCGCTGAGGCGGCAAGGCTTCCGGGATATTGGGATCGTGAGCGGCGAAGATCTGGAAGACGCCGAGCGGCGCTTTTTCGATTCGTGGACTCGCGCTACGCCGGAGCAACGCAATCCCCCCGCTGCACCGCGCGGGCCGTCGATGCAGCCATCCTCGCCGGCGCCGCCGGTGTCATCCTTGCACGCACCGGATATCATCGGTCTGTTTCCCGATCCCGGAGCGAAGCGGTGACTGTCGCCATCGTCGACTACGGCTCCGGCAATTTGCACTCGGCCGCTAAAGCGTTCGAGCGCGCCGCCCATGAAGCGGGCCTCGACCAGCCGATCCGGGTAACCAACGATCCGAGCGCGGTTGCCGCTGCCGATCGTGTCGTACTGCCCGGCGTCGGCGCCTTTGCCGACTGCCGCCGCGGTCTCGACGCGATCGACGGAATGGTTGCTGCGCTTGACGAAGCGGTGCGGCGGCGGAGCCGGCCGTTCTTCGGCATCTGCGTCGGCATGCAGCTCTTGGCCGAACGTGGTCGCGAGTATCAGGTGACGGAGGGGCTCGGCTGGATCGCCGGTGAAGTTGATCGCATCGAGCCGCGCGACCCGAGCTTGAAAATTCCGCACATGGGATGGAACACACTCAACGTTGCGCGGCCGCATAAGCTGGTCGAGGGACTGAACCTCGGGCCGCAGGGCCTGCACGCTTATTTCGTGCACTCCTATTCGTTCAACGTCGCGCGGCGTGAAGACCTTTTGGCCGAATCCGACTACGGCGGACCGGTCACTGCGATTATCGCGCGCGACAACATCGTCGGTACGCAATTTCACCCGGAAAAGAGCCAAAAGCTCGGCTTAGCGCTGATTGCCAATTTCCTCGCGTGGAAGCCGTGATCCTATTTCCCGCGATCGATCTGAAAAACGGCGAGGCGGTGCGGCTGCAACAGGGCGACATGACGCGGGCGACGGTATTCCATCGCGATCCGGCCGCGCAGGCTCGCACTTTCGCTGCGCAAGGCTTTGAATATCTGCACGTCGTCGATCTCGACGGCGCGTTTGCCGGCAAGCCGGTGAATGCCACCGCGGTCGAGCGCATCCTTGCCGCAGTGACGATGCCGCTGCAGCTCGGCGGCGGCATCCGCGACCGCGCCACTATCGACTGGTGGCTTTCTAAGGGCGTGGCGCGGGTCATCATCGGCACCGCCGCCGTGCGCGATCCGGCACTGGTCAAGGCGGTGGCAAAAGCGGTGCCAGGCCGCATCGCCGTCGGGCTCGACGCGCGCGACGGCAAGGTTGCAGTGGAGGGCTGGGCGGCAACGTCGGAGCTTTCTGCGCTCGACATTGCCAGGCGGTTCGAGGATGCCGGTGTCGCGGCGATCGTCTACACCGATATCGCGCGTGACGGCATGCTCAAGGGGCTGAACCTCGATGCCACCATCGCGCTCGCCGACGCGGTGTCAATTCCGGTGATTGCATCCGGCGGGCTCGCTTCGCTCGACGATGTGCGCGCGCTCATTACGCCACGCGCCAGAAAACTAGGCGGCGCCATTGCCGGCCGCGCGCTTTACGACGGCCGGCTTGACGCGGCGGCGGCGCTCGCGCTCATTCGCGCGGCGCGGGCGGTCTAAAGCGCCATGTTCGTGGTTCGCGTCATTCCCTGTCTCGACGTCAAGGACGGCCGCGTGGTCAAGGGCGTCAATTTCGTCAATTTGCGGGATGCCGGCGATCCCGTGGAAGCCGCCATCGCCTACGACGCCGCCGGCGCTGACGAACTTACCTTCCTCGATATTACCGCCAGCCACGAGGACCGCGGCATCATGCTCGATGTGGTGCGACGCACCGCCGAAGCCTGTTTCATGCCGCTCACGGTCGGCGGCGGCGTGCGCACCATCGACGACATCCGCACCTTGCTCGCTTCGGGCGCCGACAAGGTATCGATCAACACCGCTGCGGTTGCACGCCGTGCATTCGTCAAGGAAGCGGCGGAGAAATTCGGCGATCAGTGCATCGTGGTGGCGATCGATGCGAAGAGGGTATCAAAGCCGCCGGAGCAGGACCGCTGGGAAATCTTCACGCATGGCGGCCGCCACCCGACCGGGATCGACGCGGTTGCTTACGCCCGCGAAGTGGTGGCGCTGGGCGCGGGCGAAATTCTGCTTACCTCCATGGATCGCGACGGTACCCGTAAGGGCTTCGATATCGCGCTCATCCGCGCCATCGCCGACGCCGTGACAGTGCCGGTGATCGCCTCCGGCGGCGTCGGCACGCTCGAACATTTTGTCGAGGGCATTCGCGACGGTCACGCCAGCGCCGTGCTGGCGGCATCGATCTTCCATTTCGGCGAGCACTCGATCCGCGAAGCGAAAGAGTATATGGCGCGGGCCGGCGTGCCGGTGCGGCTCGATCCGTAGCGCCAGCTCCGAAATAGGGTCCACGCCGGTTTTCCGAAAGGGTCGTGTTGCAATAATGAGCATGGCGCAGCTCAAACGCCGCATTGCGCCCAGGCGAGCGCGCGTTCAAGCCGGTCGTTACCCCAGAACAATTCGCTGCCGGCAGTGATGAAAGTTGGTGCGCCGAAGATGCCGAGCCGTTGTGCCTCCGTGGTTGCCGCGCGCAAGCTGTCCTTGATCGCGTCGCTTCGCGCAGCCGCAAGCAAAGCTGCCGGGTCGATATCGAGGCCGGTGAGGATCGTGCCCATGGTATCCGGCTGGTCGATGCGACGGCCTTCGGCGAACTGCACACGGAAGATGGCGCGGCAGATATCCTCGCGCTTGGTCTCCGGTACTGCCAATGCAACACGGGCGGCCAGCAGGCTGTTCTGCGGGAACGGATCGGGTCGGACGAACGGCAGGGACAAATCGGTGCACAGGCGTTCGAGGTCGCGCCACATGTGGCGGCCCTTGGCCGGATAGAGATTGAACGGCGAAGTTTCCCAGCCCTGCGCTTTGAAGATCGGACCGAGCAGGAACGGACGAAATCGGATGTCGACACCGGCAGCCTCCGCCAGCGGGCGGATGCGCATGGCAGACGGATAAGAATAGGTCGAGGCGAAATCAAACCAGAAATCCAGAACAGGCTGTGCCATCGCTCGATCCTATCATTCAATCGTAATACCCCGGGTGTCGGGATGAAATGCCGGCCGCGTGCAGCCATGTCCCGGCCGGGCCTCCCCGCACCGGGGGAGAGATGCTAAGGAACAGTAATGGCGGCGTTCACTCTCCAGGATCTCGAAAAACGCGTGAAGGCGCGCGCCCAAGCGAGCGCCGAGGCCTCTTATACGCGCTCGCTGCTCGACAAGGGCGTGACCCACTGCGCCAAGAAACTTGGCGAGGAAGCTGTCGAAATGGCGATCGCGGCTGTTGGCGAAGATCGTGACCGCGTGGTCGCCGAAGCCGCCGATGTACTCTACCATCTGCTCGTCGTGCTGCACGCACGCGGCATCACGCTGTCGGAAGTGGAATCCGCGCTGGCGGAACGCACGCGTCAGTCGGGCCTCGACGAAAAGGCCGCACGCAAGGGCGGGGACTAGCAAGTAGTCAAAGGCATCGGCATGGAGCAACGTAACGAGCCGGACGTTTCGCCGTATCGGGTGTTCTCGCGGGCGGAATGGGCGACGTTGCGCGCCGACACCCCAATGACGCTCGAACCGGCGGAAATCGTCCGGCTCCGCTCGTTGCACGACCGCCTGGACATTTCGGAAGTCGAAGAAATCTATTTGCCGCTGTCACGGCTTCTCTCGCTCTACGTCGCGGCGACACAGCGGCTGTTCCGTGCACAGCAAGGTTTTCTCGGCACCGAAGACGCCAAGATGCCGTACATCATCGGCGTTGGCGGTTCGGTGGCCGCCGGCAAATCGACCACTGCGCGCGTGCTGCAGGCATTACTGGCGCGCTGGCCGAACGTGCCCAAGGTCGATCTGATCACCACCGACGGGTTTCTTTTTCCGAATGCCGTGCTCGAGCGCGAAGGGCTGATGGAGAAGAAGGGCTTTCCGGAAAGCTACGACCTGCCCGCGCTGCTGCGCTTTCTGTCCGACATCAAGGCTGGGCGGCGGCCGGTGCGCGCGCCGGTCTATTCGCATTTGATCTACGACGTGATTCCGAACCAGTGGATTGAGATCGACCGGCCGGACATTCTGATCGTCGAGGGGCTCAACGTCCTGCAGGCGGGACGGTTGCCGAAGGACGGCAATGCAGTGCCGTTCGTCTCCGACTTCTTCGATTTCTCGGTTTATCTCGACGCCGACGAGGACGTGCTGCTATCGTGGTATGTCAGCCGCTTTCTGGCGCTGCGCGGGACCGCCTTTGCCGACCCGAAATCGTATTTTCACCGCTACGCACAATTGTCCGATGAGGCGGCGATCGAGACCGCGACGTCGATCTGGAATCGCATCAATCTCATCAATCTGCGCGAAAATATCCTGCCGACGCGGCCACGGGCCGATCTGATCTTAACCAAGCGCGAAAGCCACGAGGTCGATGAAGTGGCGCTGCGGCGGCTTTGAGCATGATCCGGAAAAGTGGAAGCCGGTTTTCCGAAAAGACCATGCTACACTAAAACAACGCCTACGCCGCCAGCGCCGAGCGCGCGGAATCGTCAAGCGCCGCGGCGAGCCGCTCGCGGTCGAACGGCTTCACCAAAAAGCCGTCCATGCCGGCGGCGAGGCACGCCTCGCGGTCGTCGGCGGACGCATTCGCGGTGAGCGCCAGGATCGGCGTGCGCGGCGCCTCCGATTCCGCTTCAAGCGCGCGGATGCGGCGGGTTGCCGCGAGCCCGTCCATGCCCGGCATGTGCAGATCCATCAGCACACGATCGAACGGCGTGCCGGCCGCGCGTGCGGCAAGCCAGGATTCGATCGCCGCCGTCCCAGTTCCGGCAATCGTCGGACGGTGTCCGAGCTTGACCAACAGCGCACGCGCCAACAACGCATTGATCTCGTTGTCTTCGGCGACCAGAATCGAGAGTCCGCGGCCCGGTGGCGCTGCACTCGGCGGCACCGGTATCTCCGTCGCCGCACCAGCATCGAACGCGTCGCCCTCGGAAAAGCGAGCCGCCAGCGACACCGCCCGCACCGGCTTGATCAGGTAGCCGGTGAAGCCGGCTTCTTTCAGCGCGGTGAGATCGGCGCGCATTGCCGGGGTCACTAGCACGATCCGCTTTTGTACGCGGCCAGCCGCGCGCGCCAGCCTTTCGCTCGCCGGCGTACCGAGCGTGTGATCGACTAGCACCGCGCTCCACATCTGTTCCGGCAATAAAGCCTCGGCCACATCGCCGTCGGGAACGATCTTGGTGTGAGCGCCCCAGCGTTGCAGCCGCCGCGCCAGTAGCGACGCTTCGATGGCCGCCGGCGCGACAATCAGGATGTCATTGCCGGTGAGATCCGGCACCGTCAGCGTCGGCTCCTCGTCGGCATCGCCAGCGCGGTGCAGCGGGACGTTCACGCGGAAGGTCGATCCCCGATCGAGCGCGCTCTCGACCGTGATCGTGCCGCCCATGCTTTCGACGATTTTGTTGGAGATGGTCAGCCCGAGACCGGTGCCGCCGAATTTACGGGTCGAACTGCCGTCGGCCTGCTCGAATTCGAGAAAGATGCGCGCCTGGTCTTCCGGGGAGATGCCGATGCCGGTGTCGTGCACGATAATAGCAATCTCGTCGGCGCTCGGCGCCGGCTCGACGATGATGGTGACGCCGCCCCGCTCGGTGAATTTGACGGCGTTGCCGGCGAGGTTGAACAGCACCTGGCGCAACCGCGCCGCGTCGCCGATCACGCGCGCCGGCAGGCGTTCATCGACATAAGCGCAGATTTCGAGGCCCTTAGCCTGGGCGCGAGGACCGAGGAGCTCGACCGCCTCTTCGACGAAGGCAGCGAGCGGGAAAGGCCGCGCCGCCAGATCGAGCCTGCCGGCCTCGATCTTGGAGAAATCCAGCACCTCTTCGATCAGCGACAACAGCGTCTCGCCCGAAGTTTTCACCGCGTTGAGATAGGTCGTCTGCTCCGCGCTCAATTGCGTGTCGCCAAGCAAGTCGGCCATGCCGAGAATGCCGTTCAACGGCGTGCGGATCTCGTGCGACACCATAGTCAGGAAACGCGACTTGGCCCGGTTGGCGGCTTCGGCCTGATCGCGCGCTTCGGCCAGCGCCTGCTCACCGAGCACACGCTCGGTTACGTCACGACCGACACTCTGCATCTGACTGTCATCGTCGGCGGGCACGGTGACTTCGCGCCAGGCGATCCAGCGCGCGCCTGAAGCGGCGGCGATCTTCTGGTCGTAAGCACGCGCGCCGTCGGCAAGCACCGTCGTTTCACCCTGCTCGACCACCGGTAGTGCGAAGCTTGTGCCGAGAAGATCCTCGCGGGTGCGGCCGGCCAGTGCGCAGAAGGCGTCGTTGGCATAGGTGATGTCGCCGCTGCCGCCGCGGCGGACTATCACGTCATCCTGCGCCTCAAAGAAGCTCTTGGTGCGCTCCTGCGCTTCACGTATCTCCCAGTTGCGATCGGCGGCCTCGTCGAGGCGGGTCTCGAAATCCCTCAGCTCGCGCTTCATCTGCCGGATGCGCGACACCAGAATGCCGAGCGCACCGCAGGACGCGCCGAACAGTGACGCAACGCCGATCGCAAACATATATGGGTCGTAGTGGGCCATCGGCGACGTCGCGCCGGCGAGGAAGCCGAAAGCGACTGAGAACGACATGGTGATGATGACGGCCGAGCGGACGATGAGCGAGATGCCCCGGCGGACGATAATGGCGGGCTTTCCGAGGGTGGCGCGATGGCGCATGGTCCCTTTTCCCGCCTGGCATGCCGCAGTACGGGGGCGGCGCCAGTGTCCGGTGTTGTCGATGCAGTAACGCGGATTTTTCGCTTATGAACCTTGCGCATCCCTTGCTTTTTGGTGGAACGATGGAGCAAGGGTTGACGCTTTGTTAACATCGTCGGAGCTGCTCGCTGCCGAGTGAGGAGCCAGGCGTCATAAAAGCGACCGGAGAAGAACACGAATGGACAAGATGGTGACTACCAAGCGCTTGCGGTCCAAATCGTCCGGGCCTGAGTCGGGGCGGCCGACGCGCGCCGAGGCCGAAACCGCAGTGCGCACGCTGATCCGCTGGGCCGGCGACGATCCCGACCGGGAAGGGCTCGTCGCGACGCCCGGCCGCGTGGTCCGCGCCTATGAGGAATGGTTTGCCGGTTATCATGACGACCCGCGCGAATACCTAAAGCGCACCTTCGACGAGACTGGTGGCTATGACGAAGTCGTGGTGCTGCGCGATATCCGTTTCGAATCGCATTGCGAGCACCACTTGGCGCCGATCATCGGCCGCGTCCATATCGGTTATCTGCCGCAAAGCCGCGTGGTTGGAATCTCCAAGTTGGCGCGGCTGGTCGAGGTCTATGCGCGCCGGCTGCAAATCCAGGAGAAGATGACCGCCGAAATTGCCACCACACTCGACGAGGTGCTCAAGCCGCACGGCGTCGCGGTGGTTACCGAGGCGACGCATCAATGCATGACCACGCGCGGCGTGCACAAGTCCGGCGTCACCATGGTCACCAGCCGCATGTTGGGCGTTTTCCGCGACCACGCCGAGACGCGTCAGGAATTCCTCGCCGCCATTGGCATGCGCGGCGCGATCAACGTCTCGAATGGGGGCTAGTTCACGCTAAGCGGCGCGTCGCACTTCATCGGCCAGCGCCCGATAGGACAACGCTTCGGCAAGATGCACGCGGGCAATCTTGTCGACGCCATCGAGGTCGGCGAGCGTGCGGGCAACGCGCAGTACGCGATGATAGCCGCGCGCCGAGAGCCGCATGGCGTCAGCGGCTTCGCGCAGCAGCGAAAGTCCGCCGGAATCCGGCCGCGCCACATCTTCCAGCACCGCGCCGGAGACCGCGGCATTGTTGCGCAGATGTGGCAAGCCGATCGCAGCATAGCGCGCTGCTTGCCGCTCGCGCGCAGCTGCCACGCGCTCGGCGATTTCGCGGCTGCCTTCGGTTGGGGGCGGCAGAATGAGGTCGCTTGCGGTCACCGCCGGCACTTCAATGTGCAAATCGATGCGGTCGAGCAGCGGACCGGAGATGCGCGCCTGATAGTCGGCGACGCAGCGGGTATTGATGCCGCGCCGGCAGGTATAGCCGGGGTCGTTGGCGTGCCCGCAGCGGCACGGATTCATCGCTGCCACCAGCATGAAGCGCGCCGGATAGGTGACGCGATGATTGGCGCGGGCAATCGCGACTTCACCGGTCTCCAACGGCTGACGGAGCGAATCGAGCGCTTGCGGTGAGAATTCCGGCAGTTCGTCGAGAAACAAAACGCCGTGATGGGCCAGCGAGATTTCGCCCGGGCGCGCATGCAGCCCGCCGCCGACCAGAGCCGGCATGCTGGCCGAATGATGCGGCGCGCGGAATGGCCGCCGGTTGGTGAGCGCGCCGCCCTCGATAATGCCGGCCACCGAAGCGACCATGGACACTTCGAGAAGCTCGGCCGG
>JASHSY010000026.1 GCA_030040825.1 Xanthobacteraceae bacterium | reverse complement strand
TGGCGGAGGGAGTGGGATTCGAACCCACGATACGGTTTCCCGTATACACGCTTTCCAAGCGAGCGCCTTCAGCCACTCGGCCATCCCTCCGGCGCGCGAAACCTGCAATATAACGAGCCGTCCCGCGGCACAACCCGCGCCGAACACGATGCTTTTTGCAGCCGCCCGCAACGCGCCCGCTACCGCCATACTATAATATAAAGAGAGCGATTTTTCGTCGTCGCCGATGAGGATTTGCTGCCGCCGCCCGGCGTACCCGGCCGGTTGTTGGTCGAAGTCAGCGCCGCCGGCATCAACCTGCCAAATACACAATTGCGCAGCAGACTTTGCCAGCGATAGCTAGCCTTGCGAACGCTACCCAGACGCCCGAGCGCCAATGTGGTCACGCGGCAGCGCCTCAGCTTGCAAGACGTTGGCGATACTTTCGATGTCATCGAGCATAAGAACTGGCAGCGGTGCCTGCGGCAGCGGCCGATCGGTAGCAATCGCGACAATGCAATCGTCTTCGGGATGCAGAAGCGGCTTACCGACCGACGCCCGATAGACTTCCAGCTTCGGATGTCGGTGGCGCTTGAAACCTTCGACAATCACGAGGTCGACTGGGCTGAGTTTGCTCAGGATTTCAACGAGCGGTGGTTCCGGCTCGCCGCGCAACTCGTGAATGAGCGCCCAGCGCCGGCTCGACGCGATCGCGACCTCGCTTGCACCCGCCTCGCGGTGCAACCAGGAATCCTTGCCCGGCTGGTCGAGATCGAAGTCATGATGCGCGTGCTTGACGGTTGCGACTTTCAACCCGCGCCCGACCAATACCGGAATCACCCTGGTAACCAAGGTCGTCTTCCCCGAACCGCTCCAGCCGGCAAGGCCGATGACCCGCATGGGCTCGCTCATGGCCGGTATGATAAAGACGCCATACCGATTTTGCGACTCTTGGCTATGGCGGAACAAATCTTCGATTTGCGCGGCCTCAAATGCCCATTGCCGGTATTGCGCGTCCGCAAGGCGCTTGCGGCGATGAAAGCGGGCGACGTCCTCAACGCGACGTGCACCGATCCGCTCGCCGCCGTCGATATTCCGACGCTGCTGCGCGAAACCGGCGATCTACTGGAGGAGATGCGTCGCAACGGCAACCTCATCGCCTTCCGCATCCGCAAATGCTGATCGCCGCGTTTATACCGGAACCGACGTTGCATCGTAGGTAAAAAGCCAGTCGTATCGCTCCTTAACGCGCTGATCCTGCCATTCGCGCGCGACATGAGCTTGGGCCGTTTCCGCATCCGCCAATGCATCGCCGTGAAAGCGCTGAATCATGTCGGCCGAACCGGCGACGGCTTTGTTGGCACGCAGGCGGCGCGCGGTCTCGTACCGCATAAAAGCAGTTTCGTGGTCGCCCGGGTATTTTTCGAGGCAGCGCGCCAACACAAAGCCATCCTCGATCGCCATCACCGCGCCCTGCGCCAAAAACGGCACCATCGGATGACAGGAGTCGCCGAGCAATGTGCAGCGGCCGCTGCTCCACCGGTCAAGGGTCGGCCGCAGTGCCAGCGCCCATTTGTACGGCACATCGATGTTGCGGATAATCGCATGTACGTCGTCGTGCCAACCGCGAAAGTCCTCCAGCAATTCATCGGTGGTGCCGCAAACGTTCCAGCCTTCGATCTGCCAGTCGGTGCGCTCGCGAATGCCGACAAAGTTGAGCAAAGTTCCGGCGCGCAACGGGTAGTGCACTACATGGCCGCCGGGTCCGACCCAATTGGTGCCGATGGTGCGGGACACCGTGGGCGGCAGTTTGTCCATCGGAACGACGCCGCGCCAAGCGGTGATGCCGCAAAATTGCGGCTTTGACGCTCCGAACAGACTCGCCCGCACGACGGAATGCAGCCCATCCGCACCAATCACGAGCTTGGCCTGAACCGGCTCCGCATTTTCGAACAAGAGTTCGACGCAATCAGGCAACTGCCGCAAGCCGACGCACTTATGGCTGAGGTGGATAGCGTCGGGCTTTTCGCGCAGCAGGGCGCGCGCAATGACGGTGTGTAAGTCACCGCGATGGATGGTAACGTAAGGAGAGCCGTAGCGAGCCTCGGACTCAATTCCGAGATCGAACAGTTTCCAGGTCTGCCCGGTGTTCCACAACCGGATGGCCTTGCCGGCGGGTAGCACCTGGACTTTTTCCAGGGCCTTTTTCAACCCCAACGCGTGCAGGACACAGGTGCCGTTCGGGCTGATCTGCACACCGGCACCGAATTCGCGCAGCACCGGTGCTTGTTCGTAGACTTCTACGTCGACGCCGCGCCGAGCGAGTGCCAGTGCGGCCGTAAGGCCACCGATACCGGCACCGACGATGGCAACCTTGGTCGGCACCGCGCCGTTCACGCCCGCTCGCCGGCAGCCGTGCGGCTGAGGTCGACAAAGACATCGTCGCCCTTGAGCACCACCAGGTAGGTACGCAACGGCACCTCACACGGCGGATCGACCACGTCCCCGGTTGGCACATGGAACGAGCCCATATGCATGCAGCACTCGATCACATCGCCCTGCAGCGTACCGTCGGCGAGGCTTGCTGCCGCATGCGTGCATTCGTCATCGGTGGCGTAGTAAGTTCCGCCGATATTGTAGACCGCCAGCGTCTTGGAGCCGGCCTGGAATTGTTTAACCTTATCCGGCGCCACGTCGGCCTTTGCGCAGACGCGCACGATACTGTCGCTGCTGCCCGCCATCGTTGCTACCTCCCTCGCGATTCTCGCTTACAATAAACGCAATGAGATCGGAAGGAAGCATGCAAGTTCTCGTGATCGGCGCGGGCGTAATCGGACTCGCGGCGGCACGGGCGGCGGCCTGCCGCGGCCACGACGTGGTTGTTGCCGAAGCAACCGGTGGTATCGGCAACGGCGTGTCATCGCGCAACAGCGAGGTCGTTCATGCCGGCATCTATTATCCGACCGGATCGTTGCGCGCGCGCCATTCGACCCGCGGACGGCGCATGCTCTACGACTTCTGCGCCTCGCACAACGTCGCCCATAACAAATGCGGCAAGCTCATCGTCGCCACCGACGCGGCCGAGCAGGCCAAAGTCGAGACCCTGCTGGCGCAGGGGCTCAAGAATGGCGTCGAAGGACTTGAGCTGATCGGCGGCAACGCCGCGCGGGCCCTCGAATCGGAGCTGTCCTGCATCGCCGCATTGTCGTCGCCGGAATCCGGGATCGTCGACAGCCACGGCTATATGGTGGCACTCTGGGGCGAGCTCGAGGATCGCGGCGGCAGTATTGCTTTTGAGACGCCGGTCGAGCGCATGACGTTCGCAGCACCGCATTGGCAGGTGCAATTCGGCGGCAACGAGGCCGGCACCGTCGCGTTCGATGCGGTGGTGAATGCCGCGGGCCTCGGTGCGCACAAGCTTGCACGCCGCGTCGAAGGATATCCGCCGGAGAAAGTGCCTCCGCTCGTTCTCGCCAAGGGCAATTATTTCGGCTTCGCCGGCAAGCCGGTGTTTTCGCGACTCATCTATCCCACACCG
>JASHSY010000200.1 GCA_030040825.1 Xanthobacteraceae bacterium | reverse complement strand
TCGCGCGTCGCCTACCAGCCGGCCGGCGAGCGCCGCCGGGACCGGCGCCCGGGGCGCTGAATTTCCGAATTGTCATCCTGAGGTGCCCGCGTGCAACGCGGGCCTCGAAGGATGTTCTCAGATGCCGGGGCCGTTCGCCTTGCCGAAACGATCGTCGAGCGAATAGCCGGCGCCGCGCACGGTGCGGATCGGATCGGCGCCGTGGCCACGGTTGAGCGCCTTGCGCAACCGGCCGACATGGACGTCGACCGTACGCTCGTCGATATAGACGTCGCTGCCCCAGACGCCATCGAGCAATTGTTCGCGGGAAAAAACCCGGCCGGGGCGCTCCATCAGGAATTCCAGCAGGCGGAATTCGGTCGGCCCGAGATCGACCGGACGGGCCGAACGCGACACCCGCTTCCTCTCGCGGTCGAGTTCGAGGTCGCCGATCGTCAATACCGTGGCGACACGTTCGGGGCTCGCCCGCCGCAGCAACGCGCGAATTCGCGCCAATAGCTCCGGTACCGAGAATGGCTTGACCAGGTAGTCATCGGCGCCGGTGGCGAGCCCGCGCACCCGCTCGCTCTCCTCGCCGCGCGCTGTCAGCATGATGATCGGCAGGGTCTGCGTCTGCGGCCGCGTTCGCAGCCGGCGACACAGTTCGATCCCGGACAGCCCGGGCAGCATCCAGTCGAGAACGATGAGATCGGGCGCCGTTTCGCGCAGGCGGGTATCCGCCTCGTCGCCGCGGGCAACGGCATCGACTTCATAGCCCTCCGCTTCGAGGTTGTAACGCAACAGCGTGGTCAGCGGCTCTTCATCTTCGACGATCAGGATGCTGGCCCCCATCGCCCGTTCTCCCGTCATTTTTGCAGCAATGTTGCGCCAAAGCTGGTGATGTCGCCCTTCGGACGCTGGTCGGCAATGGTGCGGCCCTCAATCATGAAGTACACCGTTTCCGCGATGTTGGTGGCGTGATCGCCGATACGTTCGATGTCTTTCGCGCAAAACATCAGATGCATGCAAAAGGTGATGTTGCGCGGGTCTTCCATCATGTAGGTAAGGAGTTCGCGAAACAGCGACGTGCATAACGCGTCGACTTCCTCATCGCCGTTCCAGACTGCGAGCGCGGCGGCGACGTCACGTCCGGCATAGGCGTCAAGCACCTGCTTGAGCAGAGCCAACACCAGCGACGCCATGTGCTCGACTCCGCGGATCAATTTCTGCGGATGTAGGTCGAGATCGAGCGCGACGACCCGCTTGCCAATGTGCTTGGCGTGGTCACCAATGCGTTCGAGATCGTTGGCGACGCGCATGGCGCCGACGATCTCGCGCAGATCGACTGCCATCGGCTGGCGGCGGGCGATGGTCAGGATCGCCTTCTCCTCGACTTCATGCTGCATCGCGTCGATAGTAGGATCGACTGCGATCACACGCTCGGCGAGATCGGTATCGCGTTCGACCAATGCGCGGGCCGCATCGGCGATCTGCCGCTCGGCGAGACCTCCCATCTCGGCGACCCGACGGGTGATTTCCTGCAGGTCGGTGTCGAAGGCCTTGGCGGTGTGGTCGACCCTTTGATTCATGTCGGTCATGGCGGTCACCCGAATCGGCCGGTGATATAGTCTTGCGTCCGCTGATCGTGCGGAGCTGTGAACATCTTGCTGGTTGAATCGAACTCGATCAGTTCGCCGAGATACATGAACGCCGTGAACGCGGAAACGCGGGCGGCCTGTTGCATGTTATGCGTTACAATCACGATGGTATAATCGTCGGTTAGCTCGTCGATCAGTTCTTCGATTTTGGCGGTCGATATCGGATCCAGCGCCGAGCACGGCTCGTCGAATAGAATGACTTCGGGCCGTACCGCGACGGTGCGCGCAATGCACAGTCTTTGCTGCTGACCGCCGGACAGGCTCTGGCCGTTGGCGGAAAGCTTGTCCTTGACTTCGTCCCACAGGGCCGCGCGCCGCAATGAAGTCTCCACGCGTCCGTCGAGCTCGGATTTCGGCAGGCGTTCGTACAACCTTATGCCGAAGGCGATATTTTCGTAGATCGACATCGGAAACGGCGTCGGCTTCTGAAACACCATGCCGATGCGCGCGCGCAACAAATTCAGGTCCTGCTTCGGCGATATTATATTTTCGCCGTCGAACATGACGTCGCCGGTCGCACGCTGGTTGGGATAGAGGTCGTACATCCGGTTGAGCACGCGGAGCAACGTCGATTTGCCGCAACCGGACGGGCCGATAAACGCCGTCACCATGTTTTCATAAAGCGGCAGGCTGATCGATTTCAACGCGCGGTATTCGCCGTAGAAAAAATCGAGGTTGCGAATGCTCAATTTTTCGGCGAGGCCGGCGCGGTCGGTCGGCAACGCGCTGACGGCGGGAACGGCGACTGAGGTGACGCTCATGATTGCTTTCCCGTTGAAGCGAGGCTGCGCGCGGTTATGCTCAATATCAGCACCGCCATGGTGATAATGAGTGCGCCGCTCCAGGCCAGCGATTGCCAGTCCTTATAGGGACTAAGCGCAAACTGGAAGATTACCACCGGCAGGCTCGCGATCGGCGCGTTGAGATTGATACTCCAGAACTGATTGTTGAGTGAGGTGAAAAGGAGCGGAGCGGTTTCACCGCTGATGCGGGCGACGGCAAGCAGCACGCCGGTGATCATGCCGGCCTGGGCGGCGCGGTAACAGATGTGCCTGATGGTCAGCGAGCGCGGTAGACCGATCGAGGTGGCGGCCTCGCGCAACGCGTTCGGTACCAGTGTCAGCATGTCCTCAGTCGTACGGACCACCACCGGAATAACGAGCACCGCCAGCGCCACCCCGCCGGCCCAGCCGGAGAAATGTCCCATCGGCGCGACCATGACTTCGTAAATGAACAGCCCAATCACGATGGATGGTGCGCTCAGCAGGATGTCGTTGATGAAACGCACCACGCTGGTGAGGCGGTCGTAACGACCATACTCGGCCATATACGTCCCGGCGAGAATGCCGACCGGGGTACCGATCGCAAGCGCAAGGAGGGTGAGCATCAAACTTCCGATAATTGGATTAAGCAGGCCGCCCTGCGCGCCTGGCGGCGGCGTCATCTGCGTAAAGACCGCGAGCGACAAGCCGCTAAAGCCCTGCCAGAGCAACGAACCCAAGATCAGCGCCAGCCAGCCCAATCCGATCAGCGTGGCGCTCAACGCCAGCGCCGTCGCAACGATGTTGCGGCGACGCCGGCTGGCGTAACGAGGCGTCATGGGCATGTCCGACATGACAGTCACCCGATCCGGCGCTCGATTCGCATCAACATGTAACGCGCGATGGCGAGCACAATGAATGTAATGACGAAAAGAATGAGGCCCAGCGCGATCAACGAAGATGTGTAGAGATCGCCGACCGCCTCGGTAAACTCATTGGCGATGCTGGCGGAGATGGTGGTGCCGGGCGCGAGCAGCGAAGCAGAAACCCGGTGCGCGTTGCCGATCACGAAAGTGACCGCCATGGTCTCGCCGAGCGCGCGGCCAAGGCCGAGCATCACCCCGCCGATGACGCCGACCCTGGCGTATGGCAGCACCACGTAGCGCGCCACCTCCCAGGTCGTGCAACCGACGCCATAAGCGGCCTCCTTGAGAACCGCGGGAACCGCCGAAAACACATCGCGTGAAATCGAGGTCGCGAACGGCAGCACCATAATCGCCAGGATCAGACCGGCGGTGAGCATGCCGATGCCGTAGGGCGGTCCGGAAAACAGCGGAGCGATGCCGGGTACATGGCCGAGCGTCGCGATCAGGAAAGGCTGCAACGTGCCTTGCAGGAACGGAGCAAAAATGAAAAGTCCCCAGATGCCGTAAATGATGCTGGGGATGCCGGCGAGCAGCTCGATGGCGATGCCGATTGGCCGCCGCAGCCATTGCGGGCACAGTTCGGTAAGGAAAAAGGCAATCATCAGCCCGATCGGGACCGCAATCAGCATTGCGATGAACGACGTTACCAGGGTGCCGTAGATCGGCGCCAAGGCGCCGAATTTCTCGGTCACCGGATTCCAGCGTTCGGTCGTCAGGAAGCTGAGGCCGAAGGTCCGCAGCGCCGGCAGCGACCCCACGACAAGCGCGACAATGACGCCGCTCAGCAGCAACAGCACGCCGAAAGCGGCCGCGCGGGTCAACTGGCAGAAGACGATATCGCCCAGCCGCAGCCGGTCGAGAACACGGGCGCGCGTCGCCGCTTTAACGGAGATCAAGGCTCCAGCCGGCAACGTCACATCAGCCACGGATTGCCCCCGGGTCGGATCCATCAAAACGCTCATGCAAGCGGACGGGAACGCCTAGTTCAAACGATATGCCGGCCGTCGCACAAGGCCATTGTGCGACGGACCGGCAAGCGGATAACGACGAGGCTGAGCGTAAAGAACGGCGCCTCGCAGGAATTTGCATGGGCACTAATGCGCCGCGGTACTCGCCACGTAGAGCGGCTTGCCGCCGGAGTCCTTGACCTCACTGGCCCATATCTTCTCGATTTGACCGACGACTTTCTTTGGCATCGGCACGTAATCAAGCTCTTCCGCCATCTTGTCGCCCTTGTCGTACGCCCAAGCGAAGAACTTGAGCGCTTCGGCAGTGGCGGTGGGATCTTGCGGTTGCTTCGGGATCAGAATGAACGTCGCCGCCGTCATCGGCCAGGAAGCAGCCCCAGGCTGATTGGCGAGGATCACGCCGTAGCCCGGCACCGAACTCCAGTCGGCGTTTGCAGCGGCAGCTTGAAAGGCGTCACTCGTCGGGGAAACGGTCTTGCCATCCTTATTGATCATCTTGGTGTAGACCATCTTGTTCTGCAGCGCATAAGCATACTCGACGTAGCCGATCGAGCCCTGGGTTTGGCTGACGTTGTTGGAAACCCCTTCGTTGCCCTTGGCACCAATGCCGACGGGCCATTCGACCGACGTCGCGGAACCGACCTGCGATTTCCAATCGGCGCTCGCCGCCGCCAGATAGTAAGTGAAATTGAAAGTCGTCCCCGAGCCGTCGGACCGATGGACTACCGCAATCGCCTGCGACGGCAGATTGATGTTCGGGTTTAGCTTTTTGATCGCCGGATCGTCCCAGGTCTTCACCGTGCCGAGGAAGATGCCGGCCAGGGTCGGACCGTCGAGTACGATCTCGCCCGACTTGACGCCTGTAAGATTGATGACCGGCACGATGCCGCCCATCACCATGGGAAACTGGACGAGGCCGAATTTTTCGAGATCCGCACCTTTGAGCGGTGCGTCGGTGGCGCCGAAAGTGACAGTCTTCGCCTCGATTTGCTTGATACCGCCGCCCGAACCGATCGATTGATAGTTGAGCCCGACGCCGGTCTGTTTTTTGTACGCATCGGCCCATTTGGCGTAGACCGGATAGGGAAACGTGGCGCCGGCGCCGGAAATTTCGACGGCCACGGCCGGAACCACCATTGCGGCGAGAAAGCCGGCGGCGGCAATCGTCCTGATGTGGTTCACGCAACAGCTCCTGTCATAGGTTTTTATGGCGACACACGCACTTGGCCCGCGCCGGTTTGGGGTCCCGACCGAGAACCCGGATCTGCCCGAACCTCTGCAGGCTGCTACACACTGCGGAACGACGGCTCGCTCGCCACGGCTGCGTAACGATTAGCTTGGACACGTCACCGTTCTATGTGCCCAACATGACAGTCAGATGACATGATAACCATTTGAGCTGCATTAGTTATTTAGGCTGCGGACTATCGGCAACGGCAGGCAGGTAAGCGGTGAAGGTGGCGCCTGCGGCAGGCTTACTTTCAATCAAAAGCCGGCCGCGGTGGCGATTGAGGATGTGCTTGACCAAAGCAAGGCCGAGCCCGGTGCCGCCCTGCGCGCGGCTTTCCCGTACATCCACCCGGTAAAACCGTTCGGTCAGCCGCGGCAAATGTTCCGGCGCGATGCCCGGCCCAAAATCGCGCACGGCAACGCCTGCTTCCGGCAACCCGTCGGCTGATTGGCCCGGTGTGAGGGTGATCTCGACGCGCTTGCCGGCAGCGCCGTATTTGAGCGCATTCTCGATCAAGTTTTCGAACACGCGGACAAGCTCGTCGTGGTCGCCGAGAACCATCAACGCTTTGGCCGCCTCGACCTGCAGGGTTACCCCGCGGTCGCGCGCCAGCGTTTGCAGACTATCGACGACTTGGCGGACGATCGGGACCAGATCGACCGGCGTGTCGGGCCGACGGTGCGCATTGAGTTCGATCCGCGACAGCGACAAGAGATCGTCGATTAGCCGCGCCATCCGACGCGCCTGTTCCTGCATAATAGGGAGGAAGCGTTCGCGCGCCGGCGCGTCGTCGCGTGCCGAGCCTTGCAGCGTCTCGATAAATCCGGAAAGCGCCGCCAACGGCGTGCGCAATTCGTGACTGGCATTGGCGACGAAATCGGCGCGCATTTCCTCAACCCTGCGCAAGGGTGTGAGATCGTGGAAGGTCATCAGCACAAGGTCGAGCCGCACCAAGCTAGTCACGTGCTTGACCGGAACGACGATCACCTCGAACCATCGATCGATCGGCACCCGTTCGGAATATTCGACACGTTGCTCCTCGCCGCTGGCATAAGCGCGGCCGATCGTTTCGATCAGTTCCGGCATCCGCAACGCGAGCGACACCGGCTCGCCCTGTCGCAACGCCGGCGCCAGCGAACGCGCGCGGTCGTTGAACGCCAGTACCCGGCCGTTGCGGTCGAGTGCGATCACCGGATCGGGCAGGCCGGCCACCAGAACATCGAGCGACTCGCCCGCACGCTGGGTCACGGCGACCGGCGGCGCAATGCCGGCCTCTTCGGCGGGACGCAGCGTCAGAACGGCAACTGCCGTGACGATTGCAAAACCGGCCAGCGCGTAGCCGATCGCCAGCGCACCGACGATCGCCAAGCCCGCGAACACGACTGCCGCTGCGGCGATGACGAAGCGAAGGCCGCGCCGCTCGCTTCCGCGCGGCACGATGCGATCTTCGTTCAAGCTCATCGGCCTGTCTCCACGCCGCCAGCCGATCAACTGACGTCGGATTTTTCGCGCGCTAATCCAGCTACGGTGCTCATCGACGTGCCTGCCGGGGCGGCGATGCGACGCACGACCCGGCTCAGCAGAAGTTCTCGTGTGCCAAGAATCGAAAGCGATAGCGCAAATGGAACGACATAATAAAGCAAACGAAACAGCAGCAAGCCTGCCAGCAAGTCTTCTTTGTCGAATTGCCATAAGGCGACCATCATGGTCGCGTCGAACACGCCCAGTCCGCCGGGCGCATGGCTGGCGAAGCCGAGCAGCGTCGCGGTAACGAAGATCACCGCAACGGTAACAAAGCCGAGATGCGGTTCGTCCGGCACCAGCCAATACATGGCCAACGCGCAGCATGACAGGTCGAGAATGCCGATCAGAATCTGCAACAGCGTGAACGGACCGCCGGGCAGCGACACCTGCCAGCCGTCACGGCCGATGACCCGGGGCTTGATCCACACCCACGCCACATAAGAGGCCAGCAACCCGAGGATAACGAGCGCCACGATCCGGTTGAGCCAGAGCGGGAGCTGATCGAAATCGTGTGCCGCCTGTGGCGCGTAAAGAATGCCGAGACCAAGCATTGCGGCATTGCCGAGCCAGAAGGTGAGACCCGCGACAAAGCAGATCTTGGTGACCTCGATGACGCTCAGGCCCCACGCGGAATAAATCCGGTAGCGGACCGCGCCGCCGGAAAACACGCTGGCGCCGACGTTGTGTCCGACCGCGTAACTCGTGAAACTGCCGAGCGCGGCGACACGATACGGCAGCTCGGAGCGGCCGATCGTTCGCAGCGCGAACAGATCATAGAAGGTGAGCGTCAGATAGCCGGCGGCGACGAAAAAGCCGGCAATGCCCAGCGTGCGCCAGTTCGTCGCTTCCAAGGCGTCGACCAGTTCGCCGGGGTCGATGTCGTGCAGAATGCGGTAGAGGATGAACAACGCCACCAAGATAATGGCAATACTGAGCGCCATACCCAGTCGGCTGAAGCCAACCTTCCGGCTGAAGAACTGCGCGGCGGTGCGCAAGGTCTCTAACATCCCGCGCTCCCGCCTGGCTGTTCGCGCATCAATTCGACCGTCGTCCCGCCGCCACCCGGCCGCGCTCCCACTAGCAGAAGTCGCGTTTCGGCGCGAGTGTAGCGGCGGCTCGGCCGCAGCGCATTTGACCGTGTCCTAGCGGTAATAGCGACCCGCATTCCCAAGGCCAACCTTGGATTCACCGGGCTTTTGGGGGTCCGGGTCATGGACAAGTTCAGCTGCCGTTTTCATGCCTGTTCCATAGTGCCTGATTGCAGCGCGATTTTGTTTTGTTCGATGATTCTTTCGAGGCGCGCAATATTCTGCAGGAGACGATCGCTGGACAGGCGGAGGAAGTAATAGCCGAACCTCGGATTCTGGAAATAGATTTCGAGCAGCCGGTCATAGGTGATAGTCAGCACATCGCCACCTTCGACGCATTCCACCGACTGCGTCCGTTTATTACCGGGTGTAAGGAAACCAAGCTCTCCCATAAGATGTCCCGGCGCAACTTCAACGCCGATTTCGATCACAAGAAATTTTCCGGTCACCGTCAGGAACATCTCGTTGGCTGGCTGTCCTTTCCGAAACAGAACGTCGCCTTGGCGATATCTGCGCCGGTTCATGAAGGGCTTGAGCCAATCCATTGACAGATCGCCTTGCGCGGCGACGCGCGCCTTCTTGACCAGGTTGAGCATCTGCGCGAGGCGCAGGCTGTTGATGGGCAGCAACAGCAAATACATCAAAAAGGTCGGGATGGCGCCCGCAAGCGCGCCGTAGGCCATAAACAACAGCGTGCTGAGAATGCCGAAAGCACGCAACGGCACCATGGTTCGCATCAGCAAAGTGGCGGCATAGAAGGCCGCGCCGACCAACGCGCAGATGCTTGCAAAGTTGATGTTGGCCGCCGTGATTTCGATCAGTCTGGCGACAATCGCGTGGAACGTAACGTTGTTGGGATCGAGACCGATCTGAAGCAGCAATTTACTAAAAGTGAGGTTTTGTGCCGCGTGGTCGAGTGCGCGATTGAATAGCGTTGCAAGATCCAGAGAGTCCTTACTCAATTCCCCCTCCAGCGATTGATCTGGCCGTGGCGGTCGAAGAAGACGACGCGCGACGCTCTGAACTTAGGGAAACCAAAGCCGTAGGATATCGCCTGAGTTCCGCCGAGTCATGGAGCCAAGTCATGGAGCCAAGTCATGGATCAGTCACGGGCAAGTTGCGGAGCATTGAGGCCCGGCCACGCCGGCCTCCCGCAGACGACCGAACTTGCAGCGCTGCGATATTTGGCCACAACCTGCATGCGAAGGCTCGCGTCAGTGCGGCCATGCCGCAGCGGGATAACGCCCATTCGGATTTTCGCGACTTTTGTGGTTGACGAATGCACCGCCCCCCGGCTTGTTTCTCGTTAACGGAGGATAACGCCGATGCCTAAGAATAAACCGCCATTTCGCGCCGACATCGTTGGCAGCCTGCTTCGGACCAGTGCTCTCAAGCAAGCGCGCGCCAAGCGGGAAAAAGGCGAGATCGACGCGTCTCAGCTCAACGAAATCGAAAATCGTGAGATCGAGAAGATCATCAAGAAACAGGAAGAAGTCGGGCTGAAAGTCGCAACCGACGGCGAATTCCGGCGTTCCTGGTGGCATTTCGATTTTTACGGAATGCTCGATGGCGTCGAAATCTATGAACTCGACCACGGCATCCAATTTCAAGGCGTGCAAACCAAGCCGCGCAGCATCCGGATCAAAGCCAAGCTCGGATTTTCCGATCACCCGATGCTGGAGCACTTCAAGTTTCTCAAGGCGCACACCAGTGTCGTGCCGAAAATGTGTATCCCGAGCCCGGCGACATTGCATTTCCGCCTGGAGCCGAAAGCGGTGGATACAAAATTTTATGCCGATCGCAGCGCGATCTTCGACGATCTAGCGAAGACGTATCGGCAGGCCATTCGCGGGTTTTATGAAGCCGGCTGCCGGTATCTACAATTCGACGATACCGCATGGGCCTATCTGTGCTCGCAAGCAGAATTGAAGAAGGCGCGTGAACGCGGCCTTAACGCCGAACGGCTGGCGCAGGATTACGCCCGCGTCATCAACCAATCGCTCGAAGGCAAACCGGCCGATATGGTGGTCACCACCCATGTGTGTCGCGGCAACTTTCGCTCGACCTGGATTTCCGAGGGCGGCTACGAGCCGATCGCCGAGATCATGCTCGGCGAATTGAAGTATGACGGCTATTTCCTGGAATATGATACCGCCCGCGCCGGCGGTTTCGAACCGCTCCGCTTTCTGCCGAAAGGCAACAAGATCGTCGTGCTCGGTCTGGTCACCACTAAAACCGGCGAATTGGAGAAGAAAGGCGACGTCAAGCGGCGGATCGAAGAAGCGACCAAATATGCCGCCCTCGATCAGCTGTGCCTGTCACCGCAATGCGGTTTTGCCTCCACCGAGGAAGGCAACGTGCTCGCTGAAGATGAGCAGTGGGCCAAGCTGCGAATGGTGGTCGAAATTGCCGACGAAGTCTGGCGTTAGAGAGTTGGAAATCCTAGGAATATAAGCCGGACCAGCCGGAGGAAAACCCACTTGTGAACAATCATTGTCTCGACACTCGCCGCCGATGACAAACTGTACGCGGTACCGTAAAGTTTTGTTCGGTAGCGCGCACAGTGTGGGGGAAAAGGGGTAACCAATGTCGTCCACAGAACACACCATGCCGGACGCCAACCGCCTCTATATCGGCGAGGGTGTCACCATTAAGGGCGAAATCTCGGTGCCGGATACCTTGGTGGTATGCGGTGTGCTCGAGGGCGACGTCACCGTCGGCAATCTGATCGTCGGCGAGACCGGCGCGATCAAGGGCCGGATCACCGTCGCGGAGAATGCCGAGATTTCCGGCAAGGTCTACGAAAAACTCGATGTGAAATGCCTGTTGATCCTGCG